>MNDE01000191.1:40542-65183 GCA_001914785.1 Acidobacteria bacterium 13_2_20CM_57_17
AAAACATACTGGCAGTTTTCCTTCCGGCGCGATCGCGTACTGCCTTTCTGAAGCGGGCCTTTCGCTGGGAGACATCGATGAAATCGCTCACAGCTTTGACTATGAGCCCATCCGCACCGCCTACTCGCTCGACCCCATTTCTTACCAGCTCTACCGCGAGGTCTTCTCGCGCGAATCAATTCTGGCGCAAGTGCATGGCCATTTGAATGCGTTCCCCGTTGAGCGCGTGAAGCACGTCAACCATCACCTGGCGCACGCTGCGACTGCCTATTTTTGCTCCGGATGGGAAGAATGCCTGGTCCTGGTCGTGGATGGCATGGGAGAGGCCCAAAGCGCTTCTGTCTACCACGCTCGTCAGGGCAAGCTTGAGAAGCTTTGCGAAATTTCGGCGAAGGATTCCATCGGTATTCTCTATTCGGTCGTGACTCTCCACCTCGGCTTCGATTTTAATGCCGACGAATACAAGATCATGGGCCTTGCCCCTTATGGCGACCATGAACGCTTCCGTCCCTTTTTCGAGAAGGCGGTTGAATTGCTGCCGGACGGAATGATTCGCATTCCGCTTCTTCGCATGAACAAGTCACGGGATGAGCGCGAGAATTACCTGGCCACTCGCAAGTATCTCGCCAACCATTTGATAAAGCCTCGCGATCCAGACGCCGAAATCACCGGTGATCACCGAGATGTGGCTGCTGCCCTTCAGGATTGTCTCGATCGGGTCATGCTCCATATCTGTGGAACGTTCGGAAGGCGCACTGGTTTGCGGCGGCTTGCCCTGGCCGGAGGAGTGGCCCTCAACTGCACCGCCAATGGAAAGCTTGTCGAATCCGGCATGTTTGATGACATTTTTGTCCAGCCTGCGGCTGCCGATGACGGCTCGGCGCTTGGCGCAGCCATTTTCCGTTCGGCCCAGCAAGGCGCCATTCGCAATGTTCACATGCCCGTCCCTTTCTATGGTCCGTCATACTCTCA
The DNA here is from genome assembly GCA_001914785.1 of Acidobacteria bacterium 13_2_20CM_57_17. Taxonomy (GTDB): domain Bacteria; phylum Acidobacteriota; class Terriglobia; order Acidiferrales; family UBA7541; genus Acidiferrum. The sequence goes on from MNDE01000191.1 coordinate 41,515, forward strand.
GGGCAAGATCGAAGAGGCGTTGTGTGAGTTCTCCGATCGCATCGACGTTGTCCGTTACAGCAGTCTCGCTTGCGCTAGCGCCGAAGCTGCCCGCCTGATTGCCGATGGACGCGTCCTGGCGTGGTATCGTGGGCGAATGGAATTCGGCCCCCGCGCTCTCGGTCACCGCAGCATTCTCGCCGATCCTGGCCATCATGAAATGCGCGACCGTATCAACTCGATGGTGAAGATGCGCGAGGCCTTTCGGCCCTTCGCGCCCGCTGTGACTCTCCGCCAGGCCCACCAGTGGTTTGAGGTCGCTCCCGGGGCCGAATTTCCCTACATGATTACTACCGTGAACGTCCGCGAAGAGCATCGCGCCAAGTTGCCAGCGGTAACTCACGTTAATGGTTCGGCCAGACTCCAAACCGTCTCCTCATCCGACAACGGGGAATTTCACACTCTGCTCGAAGCCGTCGGCAAAACCACTGGCCGCGAGATGGTCCTGAACACTAGCTTTAATGTGAAAGGACAGCCGATCGTGAACACACCCCAGGAAGCGCTTGCCACGTTCCTCAACACTGGAATCGACTTCTTGTTCTTGGAAAATACCTTGGTGCGTCGCCGAGGCGAATCTGCACGCCGACTCCAACCTTCTCGATAAATGAGAGTCGCCTGAATCGCAACTTGCCGTCGCCAAATCCTCACGAACTGCGTTACTTCTTCGGGCAACTCCCCGGCACAGGCCCGGTGCTCCCTCGCACCACGAAGTCCGGTTCAACAATGATTTCCTTAGGGTAGGATTGCTTCACCGGCGCGTTGATGCGTCCCAAGACAGTCTGGGCGGCCAGCTCGCCCATCTCGCGGAGCGGCTGTTTGACCGTCGTCAGGCCGGGGTTTTGAAATGCGGCGCTTTGAATGTCGTCGAAACCGACGACGGAAACATCATCCGGTATGCACCGGCCTGCCTCGCGCAAAGCCTGAATAGCGCCGATCGCCGAAATGTCATTGAACGCAAACAGAGCCGTGAACGGCTCGCCTAAGGCGAGAAGTTTGCGGGCAACCTGGTATCCAAGTTCCGGTGAAGACGATTCGCCTTCCAGTTGCCCGACCAATCGGTCTTTGATTTCTACACCAAGTTCTGCGGCGGCCCCGCGCACCGAATCCCAGCGCACAGCAGTATCGGAGCTGAATTCCTGTCCCTTGATGAAGGCCATTTGCCGGTGTCCGAGTTTCGCCAGATGTTCCAGCGCCAGCGTTGCGCCTCGTGCGTGGTTGAGAACGATATTCGTCACTCCCGGTAATTCCCGGTGGCCAGAGACGGCCACAAGCGGGACCTGCACTCCCTCGGAAAGAGCTGTATCCACTGCTATCAGGCCTTCCACTGCGCGCTGCTGTAATAGGAGGGGATATTCTTCGATCAACTCATTGCGATGACGGTGGCTGACTACGAAATAAAAATAGCCTTCCTGGAGCAAATGATCTTCAATTCCCGACATGACCAGCGCCGCGTAACCTTCGCTGATCTCCGGAACAAGCACGCCAATCGTATAGCTCCGTTGTTGCCTCAGGGACCGGGCAAGGTGATTCGGTCTGTAATTCAGCTCTCGGGCCGCTGCACGAATCAATTCCTGGGTTCGATGCGGAATCGACTTGGCGGCGGGAACTCGATTGATCACCAGGGAGACAGCCGTCTTCGAGAGTCCCAGATGTTCCGCGAGAGTTTTCAGACTGATACTTTCTCTGGCGTTTTTTTGCGCCTTAGAGCCCAGGGTGGGTTTTGAACGAGCCATAGGGGTGTATTTGCCGGATAGTTTCGCATAAGGATTGGAGCGCGACAAGCTCCATGAGCGTTCTCATCAACACGCGCTTGCAACTGTCCATTCCCTTGATATGCGGGCTAAATCGGTTTAGCATGCTACCGCCGAAGTCGAGGTCGGATATCTCAAGGCGCCTTGTCTGCGTTTCGCAAGACACATTTGGAGCGTCTAAATCGTGATTATCTTGGTGCTTCGTTCCGCGTTTGCGACCTGCATTTTGTTGAGCTGCGAGTCGCTCCTTGCGCAAACCAAATCTCCTGCCGTGGTGCCTCCTAGCGCCGCCGTTCACTCGAGTTTGAGCAATCCAGGCTCCGAGAAAAAACTGGAAGCGCTCCTGCAAAAGATGACCCTGGAGGAAAAGGTCGGCCAACTCGTCCAATACTCCGCCGGACAGCCAACTGGCCCCGGAACCGGCCGCACGGATTATGACGACATGATCCGCAAAGGCGAAGTGGGGGCGTTGTTCAACATCACGACCGCGCGTCAGGTCAATGCCTACCAGCGCGTTGCTGTCGAACAGTCCCGGCTGCACATACCTATTCTTTTTGGCTTGGACGTGATTCACGGATTCCGAACGGAATTTCCTGTTCCACTCGGGTTGGCCGCCAGTTGGGATCCGGATCTGATCGAACAAACCGCCCGCGTCGCTGCTCGTGAAACTTCCGCTAGCGGCATTCGCTGGGCTTTCTCTCCCATGGTGGATATTGCCAGGGATGCGCGCTGGGGAAGAATGACCGAAGGCTCCGGCGAAGATCCTTTTCTGGGAGCGGCGATCGCTCGCGCCTATGTTCGTGGCTACCAAGGAGCGCATTTGGACGCGCCCGACAGCATCGCCGCCTGCCCGAAGCACTTCGTCGGTTACGGCGCGGCGGAAGGCGGCCGCGATTACAATTCCGTAGAAATATCCGAACACACTCTGCGGCAGTTTTATTTGCCTCCTTTTCATGCCGCGATCGATGCCGGCGCCGCCACCCTGATGAGTGCTTTCAATTCGCTAAATGGCGTGCCTTCCTCTGCGAATCCGTTCACGCTGAAGCAGATCCTCAAGGAGGAGTGGGGATTTCAGGGCATTGTAGATAGCGACTATACCTCGGTGGCGGAACTCATCGCGCACGGCATCGCCAACGATCGCGCGACTGCCGCCCGCAAAGCGTTTCTCGCCGGTGTGGACATGGACATGGTGAGCAGCCTTTATCACGAGAACTTAGTGCAATTGGTGCGCTCCGGCCGGGTTCCAGAAGCGGCAGTGAACGAATCCGTCCGCCGTGTCTTGCGTGTGAAATTTGCCCTCGGTTTGTTCGAACGTCCTTATGCTGACGAAGCGAAAGAGGCCGGCGCCATGCTTCGGCCAGAGAGTCTTTCCTTGGCTCGCACTGCTGCGGAACGGTCCTTTGTATTATTGAAAAACGCTGCCATTTCCGGTGGGGCGCCAGTTTTGCCTTTATCGGCACAATCAAAGACCGTCGCGCTGATTGGGCCGCTTGCCGATGACCGGCAAAATATGCTGGGTTCGTGGGCCGGGCAAGGCCGAGCCGAAGACGTCGTTACGCTAAGAACGACCCTCACGCAGCGCCTTGGAGCGGATCGAGTTCATTATGCAAAAGGAACCGAGATTGTCGGCGGATCGGACGAACAATTAGCAGAGGCTGTGAAGACAGCAGAGGAATCCGACGTTGTGATCGTCGCCCTGGGAGAAAATGCTCCGGAGATGACCGGAGAAGCCGCGTCGAGAGCACACCTCGGGCTGCCAGGACGCCAAGAGCAGTTGCTTGAAAAAATACTGGCAGCAGGGAAGCCAGTTATTTTGCTGCTTTTCAGCGGTCGTCCGTTAACACTTCCTTGGGCGTTCGAACACGTACCAGTGGTTGTGGCCGCTTGGTTTCCTGGGATTCAGGCCGGGCCTGCGCTGGTTCGAACGTTATTCGGCGAAGCAAATCCGAGTGGAAGACTTCCGGTGAGCTGGCCCCGCAGCGTCGGCCAGGAACCCTTGTACTACGACGCTCTGAACACTGGTCGGCCGCCAGGTAACATCGACCTGACTCGCCCGCCAAAGAACAGTGATGAAAAATATGTATCACGCTATATCGACGAGCAAAACACTCCGCAATTTCCGTTCGGCTATGGGCTCGCGTACACGACGTTTCGTTATGGAGCGACTCAGGTGAGCAGCCCGTTCGCCACAGACGCGCCTCAATTGAGCGCGAAAGCGCTGAATGCCCAGCTTCGCACGAGCAATCCGCAGACGAACCGGGCGCTGACCGTGAGCGCCGAGATTACCAACACCGGAACCCGTGCGGGCGAGGAAACCGTGCAATGTTACGTGCGCTTGCAGGGAACCAGTGTCGCGTTGCCGGTTCGCGCGCTGAGCGGCTTTCAGCGCATTTCTCTTGCGCCTGGCGAGAAGAAGGAAGTCAAGTTCGAATTGGGCCCCGAAGCCTTCGCGTTCTGGAACGACCAAAACAAATTTGCCGTTGAGCCCGCGCGCCTTACCGTGTGGATAAGCTCCGATTCCGCGCAGGGCGAGGGAAAGACGCTCGAAATCACACCATGAACCCGGACAAAATCGGATGACGCGCAAAAATGTTCTGAGCCGAAGAGACATAATGAAGATTTGTGGGACCAGTTTGCTCGCCTCGCCGCTGGCGGCATTGTCCGCTTGCGGACAGCGCGCTGCGAATTCTTTCGTTGAGCCCGCAGGCAAACCCTACGAGGGAACTGACGAACAACTCCTCGACGAAATTCAGCGCGCTGCGTTCAATTTCTTCTGGAACGAGGTCAGCGAAAAAACGGGCCAGGTAAAAGATCGTGCGCTGGCAAACGGAAATGATTCGAGAAAAATGTCCAGCATCGCCGCCACGGGATTTGGCCTGACCAGCCTGTGCATCGGCGATCAGCGCGAATACAGGAAGAATCCGGAAATTCTGGAACGAGTGCGCAAGACGCTGAAATTTCTCGCCAACGATTTGCCCAACGAGCATGGTTTCTTCTACCACTTCATCCACATGGATAAGGGGCAGCGTTGGGAAAAATGCGAGCTCTCCTCCATCGATACTTCGATTCTCTTGTGCGGCGTTCTCACCGCGCGGCAATATTTTGCCGACCAAGTGATCAAAGATCTGGCCACGAAAATTTACGAACGCGTGGACTGGCCGTGGATGTTGAATGGCGGCAAAACTTTCTCGATGGGGTGGCATCCGGAATCGGGATTTTTGAATGCTCGCTGGGAGCACTACTGCGAACTGATGATGATCTATCTTTTGGCGATCGGCTCGCCGACGCATCCAGTGTCGCCGCGTTCCTGGGATGCGTGGACGCGCCCGAAAATCAAATATCAGGGGATCGAATACATTTCCGGCAACGATCCGATTTTCACGCATCAGTATTCGCATGCGTGGTTCGATTTTCGGAACAAGCGCGACGCCTACGCGGATTATTTTGAGAATTCCGTGAAGGCCACCAAAGCTCACAAACTGTTTTGCCTCTCGTTGCGCGACCGTTTTCCCAACTACAGCGAAAACCTTTGGGGAATCACCGCTTCCGATTACGTGAAAGGCTACACGGCATGGGGCGGACCGTCGGCTCAAGGTGGGCCGCTTGGGCCGATCGATGGAAGCGTCGTGTCGTGTGCGACCGGCGGGTCTCTGCCGTTTCTCTTCGACGATTGCGTGTGGGTTTTGCGAAATCTCCGTGGTCCGTACAGGGATAAGGTGTGGAAGAAGTACGGTTTCGTCGACGCGTTCAACCCCTTGACGGGCTGGTATGACGCGGACGTGCTTGGGATCGATCTTGGCATCACCATGCTGATGGCGGAAAACCACCGCAGCGGTTTCGTTTGGAATACCTTCATGAAGAATCCCGAAACGCAATCCGCGATGCAAAAAGTTGGATTCCACGCCGGCTAACCGCACATTCTCTAGCGGCCCCCCTCCCCCCGTGTTTTTTGTAAGCGTTGCATCTAAACGACTTAGTGTTTCTGCAAGTTCTTTAGAATCAACAGTTGCGGACGCCGTATAAGTGTTGATTCTAAAGATAGTTAGAGGCGTCCGCTTGGAGCCCTTGCGAGTGTTCATTCTAACCCGCATTTGAAACCGCGCCTCTAATGGGACCGTCAGCCCTGCCAAAAGCAACACTATAATAGCATATTGACGTTATTTGTCAATAAATAGTTGTAAGTGTTTTGCTTGCAGCGAGATAGGAAGCGGGCTGAAAGGATGCTAAGAACCAATTCTGGAGACTTGGCCGGGCTGGATGGATTCGAGATGAACGAGACAAGCGGGGACGTGAGGCAAAAGGTCTCTCAGGCCGATCGACTTAGCACAGAAAACGATGACCGCGATTTTCCGCCCACTTAGGTTTTGCTCGTATTGAATACCTCGATCCACAGTGAGTAACACGTCGTATTTGGCAGCTTCCGCTTCTTTCAGAAGCTCACCGTTTTCGAGTCCCCCAAGGCCGGCGTACCGCGCCGAATGGCACTCGTGCCCCTGCGAATTCACACACTCGTCGAGCAGAATCCGCATTCAGGCTTTGGAGGACAGAAGCTGCTGGGCTTCCTCTAGCGCGGCGATGGCCATCTCGCGGGTGACGCCAGGAAATCCATCCAGGAATTCTTCGAGTGTTTCCCCGCCTTCGAGCGAGTCGAACAGTGCCTGGAGCGGAACGCGAGTCCCGCGAAAGACGGGCGTTCCACCCAGTATCGCAGGATCTCTGACGATGACGTTGCTTACAGGAGGCATGGTGGGTCTCCGGCTCGTGCAAGTATATCATTTTCCTTAGGTCTGGGCGTGGTAAACGCCAGACGCAGTTGCTCCTCGATAGGGAAGCGGGCTGAAAGGCATTCATCGGTGAGAATCCGCATTCATGGGGATTCCGATTGGGCGGCACCAGCGGGAACGGCAACACCCAGGAAGACCAGAACGGCGCGATTCAGCCGCACCATATCCTCATCGGTTAGGCGGCCAACATACACGCCAATCTTTGTTTTCAGAACAGTAGTGACCTTATCCACCATGAGGCGGCATTCGGTGCGCAGCCCGTTGCCCGCGCTGGGCTTGATGAGGAGGCGAAAAAGGGGAGCGTTGGTCGGATCAGTCGTGAACGCGCACACGGTGATGGAATTGGTCATGTCAAAGCGGTCGTCTTGGAGAATCACCACGGGACGCGGTTTGGGTGCGTAGTCTTTGCCACCGGCAACGGTCCAAATCTCGCCGCGCTTCATGCTCCGTCCCGGTCGGAGATGGCGTCGATGAAGTCCTGATCTTCCGCTGCATGGGGACTTCTGGCGACGGCGAGGGACTCTCTGTGGGCCTCTGCCACAAAAGCGGGCGAGCGGAGGTCAGGTACCCAGATCTGAATGGGCCGTAAACCTTGTTGGCGCAGCCGCTGGCGATGGGCCCTGACCTTATCGCGAGACGATTTAGATCGGCTACGTGCACCCATGTTGCACCTCTGTCAGGGGTTACATGTAACCTATCGCAATTTCCGGCGGCTATCCAGGCGAGAAAGGGTGGAGTTGGACACTCTGACTTGACGAAAAGCCCCGCCCAAGCTGGTTGGGCGGGGCGACATTGAGAATTCCGGAGATCGGGATAGGCTGGACAAGCCCGCCTAGCCGCTACTGCGGTGGAACGGGGTAGACCATGAACGTCCCGTAGACGTTGTCCACGAAAACGTTGAACTCATCTGGTCCATTGTATGGGACCGTCGGCCCGGTTATCGAAACCGAGGCAGCCTGGCCCGTCATTTGGGTAGTGAGAGTGTTCCATTGGTCTACCCACGTGAATGTAGTAGACTGCTTCCAATCGTAACTAAGGCCTGCGACAAAAAGGTCGGCCTCGTACTTCTCTTCCATTGAAAACCCGCTTGAATACGTGGTTTTGCCTCCTTGGCCCGCAGTTGTGGTCCCAGTGTACGACCAGTTGTACGAGTTGGTATGTCCAGGCTGATACCAAAGGGCCTGGTTCGTCGTTTGCGTGAAGCGATTGTCGTTGCTCGTTTTACCGTCGGAACCTAAGGTTAAAGTGTAGCTTGGGTCGGAGAACGGATCTTGGGCGGCGATGGTTAGCAGATCCTGATTCGTGATGCCCGGGCCGCTGCCGTCTGTATTAGGCTGTGCCCACGCTCGCGAGAGGCGCCCTAGCGTATACGAGTCAATTGTGGAGGGGTTCAGCAACTGGCTCAACCGGAGGGGTATGACCTCCATGTTGTTTGAGTCGTCGGCCAAATCATAGGTGTACCCATTCCACTGGATGGGGGCAGGACCGGTAGTGCTGGTTATTGAAAACCACGCGACCGGGTTAACCCACACATATATAACGTCGTTGCCGTGGTCAAGCCCAGGATCTGTCAGTGGATTCCATTTGTTTACAAAGGAGGTCGTCTGATTGACAGCGAACGAAGACGACGTATCCGATTCTTGGGTGAACGAGTTTGTGTAGGTTCCAGTGACGTCCACACCGTTCTGTGAGCCGCAGATGCCGGATCCGGTGCTGCCGCAAATCGAAAGGCTCGTGGTTACGTTTGTCGAGAATGAGTTGGAGGTTGAGGTGCTAGTGCCAAGCATCGTTGTGTCGGTGTATTGAACGTAGCTTTGGTTGCCGGGAACGGCGTACACGATGCCGGCAATCTTGTACTTCGGAGAAACGAACCCGGTAACAACACCATTGCCCGTAACATCGAGTCGGAGAATTAGTTGGTTAGAGTAGTTCAGATAGATCGATTGTGAGAAAGTCCCCGTCTGAGAGGGGCTGAATGAAACACACACAGTGATGACGCTATTAGGATAAAGAGGATTTGATTCGTATGGCACAGCGAAGGGGGACGACGAAGTCACTGAGGTTAGATATAGGGGGGAATTCCCAAAGTATTCCCCGAATCCTCCAGTACATTTTTCCGTGGTCGAAGATGTGCTTACGGTGCCAAGATCCAAAGAGGTATATGTCGATTGCGCTTCCACTAGAAACGGGACCGCAAAGAACAGGAACACGAGTTTGGGTAAGAGATTGCAGAGTTTCACAGAGATTTACCTCCTGAGATGGATAGGATTGTGGGCTGGAACTGCTGAATGCAGGGACGTGGAGGGACCGGGGACACGACCCAAGCGTGCTTATACTAACGAGTTCGATGCGTTGCAATCGGGTATTTACTCGAATTTGGAGAATTCTCTGAAACTAATGCGAAATTAATAGAGGAGCGGGGCGACGCAGCTTCGGCGCCCCCGCTATCTCAGGTAAATCGCTTTGGCTATGGCTAGAAGCTTAGCCGGGCTTGGAACTCAATCACGCGCCCTGAGAGGCCGGAAAGGGCGTGACCGAAGTCATTGGAATTGGTGAAGTCGGTGTTGCTCTGGCCACCAGTTTGGAACGGGGGCAAGTTCAGCATATTAAAGATGTTGAAAAAATTGGCGCGAAGATCTAACGCCGCCGCTTCTCCAAGATGCATGAAGCCGGGAAGCAGGGTGTGCTTGCCCAGGGTCATGTCAATTTGGCGGTAACTAGGCCCACGGAAACTATTGCGTCCTATGCCGTTCGGCCCGCGCACCCTGGCAGTGATGCAATTGGCCGGGAAATTCGGGCAAGCACCGCCTGGGGCGATGTTGAAGTAATCGAATCCACCATTAGGGTGGGCGCTGTCTGTCGGAAAAACCCCGTTGATGAAGGCCTGGTTTGAAGAGCCGACGCCCCCTTTGCTGTCCCACTGCGTCGGAAAATCATTGCCAATCCCGTCACCATTGATGTCGTTTGCCGCACTACCGGGAGTGCCAAAGAAACAGCAGCCTTGTTGGGGTGTCCACGGGAAACCGCTATGGACCGTGAGAACACCATTAATCTGCCATCCGCCGAGAGCCTTGCCGAGATAGCCCTTCGCAAACTTAGGGAACGGCAAATCCCACAATCCATAGAGCACGAATTGGTGCCTCACGTCGAAGTCGGACGGGCCACGGTCAAGGTTTTGCTGACTAGGATCGGCTTGCTGCGCTCCGCGGCCAAACGAGGCCGTGTCGATGCTCTTGCTCCAACGGTATGAGCCATCGATGGAGAATCCGTGAGCGTAGACCTTGCTAACGTGAAGAAGCATGGCGTTGAAACTCGAATTGACGTCAGCTAAGGGGAAGAAGATGCGATCGAAATTTGGGTTTCCCGTCAAACGAGGTGTAATAGGGTTGCCGTTGACATCTGCCTCCTGGACCATGTCCTTGTTGTTGGCGCAGCCTTGGGACGCGAGGCTGCAGTCGAAGGAGTCACCCGGGGTGAAACGGTTCAAATCGATAGTGCGGATCAGGTGGTGTCCGGTGCTGGCCTCATACCCGAGGGAAACGAACAAATTGTGTATAGGCTGATATTCGATCTGCAAAGAATAGTTATAAATGTAGGCGGAAGGCACGTGCTTCGGAGAACCGTCGATCTCGATGTATTGGTCGTTGCGGACGAATCCACCCGGCAACTGGGTGGGGCTAGGCGCCAGTAAACCACCTGTCGCAGGATCTATCCCGCTCTGCAGGGCTGGGTTGGCCGGATAGTTCAAGGGGTCACTTGGACTAGCAAAGGCATAGAGAATTCCGCCGCTTGGATCGCAACAGAGCCCGATCCCCGCAGTAGCAAAGGGCGGATTGAAGCGGGCATTCGTAAAGAGATTGAAGAAATCGCGGTCGTAGCTGATTCCCCACCCTCCACGAACAACGGCTTTATTGTTGAAGCGGGACGGAGTCCACGCAAATCCGAGACGAGGTGCAAAATTCTTCTTATTGGCATCATAGAGCTGGCTAACCTTTGCCACATGTCCATCGATAATGCCGTTTGGCCCAGGAATGTAGTTGCTCAGGTGGTCATTCTTTTCGCTGATCGGTGTCGTGTACTCGTACCGCAAGCCTATGTTCAAAGTGAGATTCTTGCGGAATTTCCAGTCGTTCTGCACGAAGAAGTTAAGAGAAGTGTCGCGAAAATAAAAGTGGCTATTCGGAGCGCCGCCGGTGAGCGGATCGATGTCGGCGGCGTTCTCGAAGAAAGGAGCGTCGTTACCCAAGGACAGGATGTTGTCGAAGGCGTATTCCGGGCGCGCGGCCTGCCGCCGGAGACTGTTGTCCTGTTCACGGATGATCTGAGTCCCGAACTTCAAGAATTTGTTGCCGAGTTGTTTGCTAACAGTATCGCGAATTTCGTAGGTATTCTCGACGAGAATCTTGGGAACGCTGCGATCGATTCCATACTGCAAGCCGCCGCCACCGGGGAGCCCTAAGCCAGGGCCGCCTGCAAAATTAAAGCCGTTTGTATCGAGCTTTGGGATCGCCAGCGAAGCCTTGTCCAAAATACTGAATTCGTCATCATGGAACCGGGTAAAGCTGAATCTTGCTTCATTGAGAAGCGTTCCCGAGAAGATATGGATCCAGGTTGCCATGGAGGCGCTGTTTCTGGGCTGAAATGGCTGGTCCATGAACGGGCGGGGACCGCCTCCGAAATTATTCAGGGGGACATAGTAGCCACTGTAAGCAAATTGATCGTTTCCGCGGTTGTAATCCACACGTTCGTGATACTGGTTTCCGCTTGTGGTGTTGGGAGAAGCCACATTGGCGTACGTGACATCGGGAATACCATCGAAGGTCTGTGTAGCACCAACCTTTTGGCCTTGGGGAACATTGATTGAGCCAATGTCGTAGCTCAACCCAAGCTGACCTTGGACTGCGTTGCCGTTTGGCGGGCTCGGAGGAGTCAACCCCCCTGTAACAATGCGCGGGAGAACACCGGGAAGGCTAAAGAGCCGGTCCGCGAGGCTCCCGGGACGAACCTGGTGCACATAGGCCCGAAATTCGGGAGTCTCTATCCATTCGTTCGCGAAAGTTGTGTCATTGCGGCGAAGCCCCTCATAGGAGAAGAAGAAAAAGAGCTTGTCCTTGAGGACCGGACCGCCAATGCTGCCGCCGAAGAGCCGCTGTTTGGTGTCAACTCTCTGCGGGCACCTGCTGGCCAATACTTTGACATTGTCCTGGCAGGTCAACTGAGTCGCGGGAATATTCGTAGGACCGTAGAATTTGTTGAATGCGTTCAGACCCTTGTCATCGAAGACTATCACTCCACTACCGTGGAACTGGTTTGTTCCGTTTTGCGAAATGACCTTGATTTGAGCCCCGGAGTTTCGGCCATCCTCCGCAGAATAAGTGCTTGTAATTACCTTGACCTCCTTGACCGATTCCTGGCTGGGGGTCACCACGGCAGCCCCACCCAAACCAAGGCTATTCACACTTACGCCATCGATTTCGTAGTTGTTGCTGGAGACTCGCTGGCCGTTGGCACTGATTTGCGGCTGGTTTTCGGTCTGAAATATACCCGTGTTAGAGGCACCACCCAATTGCTCAGTCCCAGGCAGGAAAGTGGCGTTATTGGTTGCTCCGCCGCGCGCGTTATCTCCCAATACGCCCGGGGCCAGACGAAGTAGTTCGTAAGGATCGCGCCCAACCTCAGGCAATCGCTGGATATCCTGTGCTGTAATCGATCCCCCAACGTTGGCGTTTTCGCTGTTGAGCGTGATTGCATCCCCGCTAACGGTAACCGATTCACTGACTTCGCCGGGCTGCAATTCAATGTCGTGGCCCGTCAGTTCTTCAGCGCTCACGAAAACGTCCTTTGTCACTTCCTTTTTGAACCCTGCAGCCTCCACGGAAATCGTGTATTTGCCCGGAACAAGTGCTGAAACTCGATAAAACCCTGTGTCTACGGTGACGGTGGTCTTACTCACGCCCGTATCCTGGTTGGTCACGGTGACAGTCGCTCCAGTCACTACACCACCGGACTTATCCACTACGGTGCCTTGGATACTGGCCCCGAACTGCGCGTGGGCGACGGCGGCGAGAAACACGGCGCAAGCCAGCAACAACGCCGTGCGGCAGAAAATTTTGGACAGGCTCATGACTCGCTCCTTCACCCCAAAAAAACTTGCGAAATGGCCTAGCACCCTCAGCTAAATCGGTTCACCATTATTGCCGCGGAGTCTAAACAGCGTATTTTCAAATGTCAAGCAATATTGATTTCGGGTAGTGGGTCAGTTTGAATTTTGACCCCCGTTGTCACGATTCAGAAAATTCAAACCGACCCACCGCCGAGTTTTGACCTCTACTGTCACGATTCAGAAAATTCAAACTGGCCCACCACAGTGATTTCGATTCTGCCGGCACCGACTCTTCGCTCTCGGCAGTGGGTCCGTTTGAATTTTTACTTCTATTGCCACGATTAAGAGAATTCAAACTGCCCCACTATGTGATTTCAATTCTCCTGGGCACGGTGTTTGGAATAATTGAGTAAAACTCATCTCATGACCAAAGATCCGGATAAACCGGGATGCTTCAGGGGCTAAAGCCGAGTCTTTCTAAGGCGTTTGGGGCACGGCTCGCGACCCGGTCGGGACAAGTTCCGCCGTGCCCTCCTAAAGAGCCATTTTGAGACAGGTTCTAGTCGACGCTCGAAGCTGGGCGCATCGCAGGCTGCGTAAGGGAGGACGACCTGCTCAAAATGGATTCCATCGAGCACATGATTTCCCATCTGAAGTTTGGCGCGATGCAGGTTTTCACCGGAGCGCAAGATAAAGGGTTCACTCACTTGTGAGTAATCTGGGGTGCTCTTATGATGCGGTTGCCATAAGTTATCTTGTGGTCGGTTTGGGTGCCGAAGCTGTTGAAAAGGGGTTATTTAGAAGAAGCCAAACCAGAGGAGTGGCTTCTCGAAAGGCAAGGAGAGAGTGTCCATGGAAAACCCACTCCCGGGGCGGTTCGACAAAATGAATACTGCCGAACGCAAGCCTGAACTGATCCATGAGCTTGTGTCCGAGCAAGCATCGCGCAACCCCCAAGCCTTGGCAATTTCGGCGGGTTGCAAGTCACTTACATACTTGGAGCTTGAGGCGCGCGCCAACCGCATGGCGCATCATCTGCGATCTTTGGGAGTCGGCTCGGAAGTTGTCGTTGGCCTTTGCGTGGAGCGTTCCATAAGCCAAATCGTGTGCGCTCTGGCGATCCTGAAAGCAGGGGGAGCATATCTTCCCTTGGATCCCTCTTACCCCACGGAACGCTTAAAATTCACTTTAGAGGATTCTCAAGCACCATTTCTAGTCACAGAAGATCATCTTGCAGAGAGACTCTCCGGAAGTAATTGCCGGATAATTTCTGTTGACGGTGCAGATCGAGTACAAATTGAGTATCAACGCTCCGAAAGGCCCGTCAACTCCAGTCGTCCAGAGAGTCTGGCGTACGTCATTTATACGTCGGGATCCACGGGTGTGCCTAAAGGTGTTGCGATCAGTCACCAAAACTTACGGAATCTGATCCAATGGCATCAGGACACCTTCCAAGTTACTTCCAAGGACCGAGCAACATATCTAGCAGGCTTGGGTTTTGATGCCTCAGTTTGGGAGCTATGGCCGTACATCACCGCCGGCGCGAGCCTTCATCTACCGGAGGATTCGGTTCGCACGGATCCAGAGTCTCTCCAACGCTGGTTGCTGCGACAAGAAATTACGATCAGTTTTGCTCCTACGCCACTCGCGGAGCGCTTGATCACGCTATCGTGGCCTGCGCGCACATCGCTGCGGATTCTGCTAACCGGGGGGGACGTGCTTCATAGATTCCCTTCAAGGGAACTGCCCTTCACGCTCGTGAACAATTACGGCCCGACAGAGTGCACCGTCGTAGCGACCTCTGGGCCAGTTGGAGCCAGAACGGAGCCTGCTAGCCGGCCCACAATCGGCCTGCCCATTGCTAATACGCAAATTTATATTTTGGACGAGAATTTTGAGCGCGTCGCGGATGGTGCTTCAGGAGAACTATTCATTGGTGGCAAGGGAGTTGGGCGGGGCTATCTGAACCATCCCGAGCTCACCGCCGAGAAATTCCTTCCAAATCCCTTCGATTCCAACCCCGACGCGCGGATGTACCGGACCGGAGACCTTGCCCGCTTCCTGCGGGACGGCCAGGTCGAATTTCTGGGCAGAGTCGATGATCAAATCAAGATCCGTGGTCATCGGATCGAACCAAATGAAATTACGTCCGTCCTGGCTGAAAATCCGGTTATACAACAGAGTGTCGTTGTCGCTCGAGAGCTACAAGATGGAGAGAAAAGCTTAATCGGTTACTTTGTGCCGGCTCCTGGAGTGCGAGTACGAGCCTCAGATCTCAAATCTGCGCTGCTAAAACGTTTGCCCGACTACATGGTGCCAACCGCTTTTGTGCAACTAGAGTCCCTACCGCTTACACCGAGTGGAAAGGTCGATCGGACAGCTCTGCCACCGGTGACGTCAACAAACACCCTGACCGACAATACGTACGTTGCGCCGCGCACGGCCGTCGAGGAAAGAGTCGCAGGAATCCTTGCGCAGCTTCTAGGACTTGAAAGTGTCGGCGCTGAGGACAATTTCTTCATGCTCGGCGGCCATTCACTTTTGGGAACGCAGGTGATTATTCGCCTCAGGGATATCTTCGGGATCGAACTGAGCCTGCGAACTATCTTTGAGGCTCCCACGGTCGCTGAACTTGCCGCTCGTGTCGAGGCTTCTCTGATTGCGAGACTGGAAGCGATGAGTGAAGAGGAAGCCCAGCGAATTCTCGAGCCTCCATCGGGTGGATTGCTTCAGGCAATTTAAGATTGACAGGCGAGCAGCGCATGTCATCGGGACCAAAAATGGTGGACTCAGCTCCGAGCCTAGTGCGTTTGCTCGAACCGGAAGTCCTTGCCAATCCGTACCCACTCTTCGAGGAGCTGCGGACGAAAGCTCCTGTTTACTGGGATCCTTTTCTTCATGCCTGGGTGGTAACGCGCTACCAGGACGTAGTCAGAGTCTTGCATGACTTTTCCGCGGATAGAACGCCGACTCCCGAATATCTTGAGAAAATTGGCCTGGGCGATATAGCTCCGATCGCACAGGTGATGGTAAAGCAGATGCTCTTCCTGGATCCGCCTACCCACACGCGGATCCGAAGTTTGGCTTCTTACGCGTTTACCCCCCAACGTGTGGAGATCCTGCGGGGTCACATCCGCGATGTAGTGAAGAGGCTCATCGACGACGTCGCGCCCCGTGGGGAAATGGATGTAATCGCTGATCTTGCTGAGCCGCTTCCGTACGTCATCACGGCGGAAATGTTAGGAGTTCCGGTCGAGGATGCTCCTCAATTAAAGATATGGTCGCAGGATTTCGCCGAGATGCTCGGGAACTTTCAGCACAACCCCGATCACTTTCCGCGGGTGCGCCGTTCTGTCGAGGAAATGACGAAGTATTTCGAATCGGCGATCCGAGAAATCAAGAAGCATCCGCGAGAAGGACTCATTCAGTCCTTTCTGACAGCGGAAATCGACGGAGATCGTTTTACCGAAGAAGAGACCATCGCAAACACTATCGTCACGATGGTTGGTGGCCAGGAGACGACCACAAATTTGATCGGAAACGGCGTGCTTACGCTGCTGCGGCACCCACTGGAGCTCGAGCGACTGAAAGCCGATCTCGCCTTGATACCTTCCGCTGTAGAGGAAATGCTCCGTTATGAGCCGCCAAGCCAGCACACCGCGCGTCTCGCACCGTACGATTTGGAACTTGGAGGGAAGGAGATTCGCAAACGGCAAGCCACAATCGCCGTGATGGCAGCGGGAAACCGCGACCCAGAACGCTTCCCGGAGCCCAATCGCTTCGACATCACGCGCAAGGACAACCGGCACCTCTCTTTCGGCTGGGCAGCGCATTTTTGCTTTGGTGCAGCGCTAGCGCGCATCGAAGGGCAGGTCAGCTTTGAAGAAATGGTGCGCAGACTCCCTGACTGGTCGCTCGACGAAGGTCCTCTCGTTTGGCGGACAAACCTGGGGCTTCGCGGTTTGCGGTCTTTGCACATTCAGTTCGGCACGACTGAGCGGTACAAGAGTTACATTTCAGGTTCGAAGAGCGCATAGACGAAACACTCAAGGGGTACCGAGCCGTGGAACCAATTGCGTCGATAGGGCACCTTTCTGAGGCAAAGCGGCGCCTTCTTGATGCTCTTCTGAGTCACGAGAAGCCTGTTAGACGAGGGAGTTCACGAGCGATAACTCGTCGCAATACTTCCGCGTCCGTCCCGTTGTCGCTTGCCCAAGAAGAAATTTGGCATCGGGCCCAGGATGGCATCGACAAGCCTCCTTTTTACAACGAATCAATAACGATCCATCGGCAAGGGGCGCTCGACGTAGCTGCTTTGCAGCAAAGTCTCACCGAGATTGTGCGACGACACGAAGCTTGGAGAACGACATTTTACACTTTGGATGGTCAGCCGTTTCAGATAGTGCATCCAGCGCCGGAGCGCTTTCCAATTAGCACCTATGACCTTAGCACGCTACCCGAATCAAGAAGGGAAGAGGAAGCCCTCCGATTGGCGTCGGAACAGGCGAGAGAACAATTCAACCTCAAAACGGGCCCGCTGCTCCGTGTCAGGCTGATCCACCTAGGTGACACGCGTCATCAAGTGCATGTAACCATGCATCAAATCATTGTTGATGGGGTCTCAGTGTTCCGAATATTTCCCCTTGAACTAATCAAGTTATATGAGGCTTTTGCGGAAGGTCGCCCTTCGCCTCTCCCGGAACCAGGTATTCAATATGGAGACTTTGCGAGGTGGCAGAAGGAGTTTCTCGGACAGGAGATTCTTGAGCGGCAACTGAACTATTGGCAAGAACAACTGTCGGGAGAGCTTCCATCTTTGGAGTGGCCGTGCGACCGTGCACGCCTTTCCATACTAACTTACCGCGGATCAATCGTTTCGGGCGAGTGGCCGAGCGTTGTAGCAGAGCAGCTGCACGAAATTTGCCGAGAAGAATCAGTCTCCCTGTTCATGGTTCTTCTTGCCGGTTTTGTTCTCTGGTGGCACCAGTACACGAAGGAGAACGACATTATTGTGGGGACCTTGGCTCCCGCGGGACGTGAACAGCAAGAAGTTCAAGGACTACTCGGTTGTTTTCTAAACCCAGTTCCCCTTCGGTTCAGAATCACTCAAAGCATGACCTTTCACGATCTGCTTCGCCAAACCCGCGAGGTTGTTTCGGGAGCGGTAGCGAATGACGACGTGCCATTTTTTCGTATCTTGGAGCGGGTCGGGGGGAAGCCCGGTCTCAGCGAAAATCCCTTATTCGATGTTGTAATTTCGTTGGCACCCAGACTGCCTGATTTGGGATCTGGCTGGGATCAAACATTTATGGATGTCGAAAGCGGCGGGTCTACATGGAACCTGTATCTTGAGCTCAACGAGCGGTCCCACGGCATAGTATTCCGCACACAATACAATCCTGACTTGTTTAACGCCGAAACAGTGTGCCGTATGACTGACGATTTGAAGTTGCTGCTTGAGGCGGCGGCTGCGAAACCGCGGAAGACTATTTCCGAACTTTGCAGGGAATGACCTTGGAAAAACAGCAGCTAAATCCCGAAAACATTCGCTTGTCTGAGTCCAAGCTCGTACTGCTTGAGAAATACCTCAAGAAGCAGCCAGCACGTAAGCCCGAGGCAAAGGCGGCAATTCCCGCGCCACCGTCCGGTGAACCTATTCCACTGTCTTTTGCTCAACAACAAGTGTGGCTGCACTCGCAGATGGCCGGCGACACTCCCATTTACAATGAGGCGATCACCATCTACAGGCTAGGCCCGCTTGATGCGAAGGTGTTTGAGCGTTGCATGGTGGAAGTCCTTCGCCGTCACGAAATCTGGAGAACCACTTTTGACACGGTCGGCGGTTTTCCCATCCAGATTGTTCAATCAGCCCCCCATAGATTCCCGCTGGAGATAACCGACGTCCGATACTTGGAGGAATCCGAGAGAAACAGCGAAGCAAGGCGACTGGCGACGGAGAATGCGCAAAAGCCTTTTGACTTGAAGAAGGGGCCACTTCTGCGCGCCATCGTTGTTCGGCTGGGTGAGGAAGAGTATCGCGTCTCCATGACGTTTCACCAGTTGGTGTTTGATGCGGTCAGCGCGTACCGTGTTTTTCTGCCGGAATTATCGGTGTTGTACGAGTCTTTCTCCGCCGGCAAACCGTCGCCCCTCCTGGAGCCGACCCTGCAATACGGAGACTTCGCATATTGGGAGCAGAAAACATTCGCGGACGAAAGTCTGTCAAGTCAGCTTTTGTTCTGGCGCGATAAGCTATCCGGCGAGCTGCCCGTTCTCTCATGGCCTAACCACCGTCCAAGGCCACTCTATGAGACCCATCGCGGAAACGTTGATCGATTTAGATTCGATCCCGCAGTCGTCGCGGCCTTAAAAGCCTTCTGTCAGCAGGAGGGCGTATCGTCATACATGGTCCTGCTAGCGTCTTATGTAGCGCTGCTAAACCGTTATACCGCCCAAGAGGATATCGTGATTGGCGCGCTTTCAGCGGGCAGGAGGTGGCCTGAGGTCGAACGGCTGCTCGGGGATTTCGTCAATCCGCTCCCTCTCCGAGTGGATCTCTCCAGGAATCCGACTTTTCGGGAGCTCACGAAGCGGGTTATGCATGTCGTGCTGGATGCTCTCACGAACGAACAAGTTCCCTTCGAAATGATTGTTAAAAGTTTGCGACTGCGGCCCGATCCAAGCCGCAGCTCGATTTTCCAGATTATCTTGTCTAAACAACCGCAATTGACACCTGTCTGTCCGGGGTGGAATCTCGCGACAGAAGAAGTTTCGAATGGCGCTTCAAAGCTGGACCTGATGATCGTCATTGATGAGCGTCCCGATTCTTTATCGGGGCCTATCACCTACAACACCGACTTGTTCGATGCTTCGACGATAACCAGGATGGTCGAGCACTGGCAGAAGCTTCTCGAGGGAGGACTCGCACATCCCGATTCCTGCATTTCAGAACTTCCATTGCTTACAGGCACCGAGCGCACGCAACTCTTATTGGACTGGAACAATACGCTCGCGGACTATCCAAAGGACAACTATCTGCATGATTTAGTGCAGGCCCAAGCCGAGAGGATGCCAGACGCTGTAGCAGCAGAGTTCGAGGGAGTGCGGCTTTCGTATCGCGAACTCAATGCACGTGCCAATCAGCTCGCCCATTATCTAGGGAAGCTAGGAGCTGGGCCAAATGTTTTGGTCGGCGTCTGCATGGAGCGCTCGCTGGAAATGTTGGTAGCCCTGCTTGGGATCATGAAGGCAGGAGGAGCTTATGTGCCGTTGGATCCTTCTTTCCCCCAAGACCGCCTCGCCTATATGGTGGAAGACAGCCAAATGTTTCTGCTCGTCACTCATCGCGAAGTTGACAAGAATCTGTCGGTCCGGCCGGAATTGGTCGTTCGCTTGGACTCTGATTGGCCAGAGATCTCAAAACAAAGAACCGATAGTCCGATATTGCTGAATGCAAGCCCGCAGAACCTCGTCTATGTGCTCTATACCTCTGGTTCGACCGGCAAGCCCAAGGGTGTCGAGATTCCGCACAGCGCACTCATAAATTTAGTACTTTCGATGCAGCACGAGCCAGGCTTCACGGCCGGGGATGTGATGTTGGCTGTCTCCTCCGTGTCCTTCGACATTGCAGGGCTCGAGTTCTATGTTCCGCTCGCCAGCGGCGGGAAAGTGGTGATCGCCAGCCGCGAAGAGGCCCGCGATCCCGTCCGGCTGATAACACGAATGCGCAACTCCCGCTGCAATGTGATGCAGGCTACACCGGCTACCTGGCAGGCTTTGATCGATGCCGGCTGGCAGGGTTTGCCAGACCTGAGAGTTCTCTGCGGCGGGGAGTCCCTTTCCCGCTCTTTGGCACAAGCGCTCCTTGCACGGTGCGCGGAATTGTGGAACATGTACGGCCCGACGGAAACCACGATCTGGTCAGCGATTCACCGGGTCACTTCCGGCAACGGGCCGGTTCCGTGCGGCCGGCCGATTGCCAACACTCAGCTCTTAGTTCTCGACGGCCATCGCAATCTAGTTCCTCCGGGCGTTATCGGCGAGCTATACATCGGTGGTTCGGGGTTGGCCCGCGGCTACTTGCATCGCCCCGAGCTGACACAGGAACGCTTTGTCAAAAGCCCTTTTGAACCGAACGCGCGCTTATATCGCACGGGCGATCTCTCGCGGTGGCTCCCCGACGGCACTCTGGAATGCCTTGGCCGAAACGATAATCAAGTAAAGATCCGCGGATTCCGAATCGAGCTGGGGGAGATCGAAGCTGTGCTCGGTCGCCACGAAGCGGTGAGCCAGTGTGTCGTCGTCGCGCGCGAACAGACGCCTAATGAGAAAGTCCTGGTGGCGTACATCGAACCGAGGCCGGGATTGGTGCCGGACATCAATGATCTGCGGACTCATCTGAGAAGGGAACTACCCGACTACATGCTCCCGTCAGCCATCGTCTTGATGGACAAGTTGCCGCTGACGCCCAACGGTAAGATTGATCGCAAGGCGCTGCCACCTCCGGCAGAGCAGTACGTCGAGATTCAAGGAGAGTTTGTCCCGCCTCAAGATCCGCTTGAACATGCGCTTGCCAGAATATGGGCAAAGATCTTAAGAGTGAAACGAGTGGGGCTGAAAGACAATTTTTTTGACCTGGGTGGACATTCTCTTGCCGCAGTCCGCATGTTATCCGACGTCGAAAAGCTGAGTGGCAGAACGCTGCCACTTGCGACCCTCTTTCAGGCTACAACGGTGGAAGCACTTGCCGAACTGATACGCAGAAAGGGCTGGACCCCGTCGTGGTCATCGCTTGTGCCCATGCAACCACGCGGATTAAGAACTCCGTTATTCCTGGTCCACGGTGCCGAGGGCAACGTTTTGCTATACCGGAATCTGGCTGCTCATCTCGGACCGGATCAACCGGTTTATGGCTTGCAATCAAAAGGTTTGAATGGCAGCGGTTGCCTTAACACAACGATTGAAGACATGGCGTCCGAGTACGTAAAGGAAGTAATGACTGTTCAACCGCACGGTCCGTACTTCCTGGGGGGTTACTGCCTTGGAGGAGTTATTGCCTTTGAGATGGCACAGCAACTGAGTGCGCTGGGCGAGAAAGTTGAACTCGTGGCCATGCTTGATACGTACAATCAGTGTGCGGTTCCAAACTCGATATCATTTCCGAAGCTGGTCGTGCACTTCTTGCAGAATTTGTGGTTTCACGGCGCCAACATGTCTTCGCTTCGATGGAAAGACCGTAGAAAGTTTCTCAGGGAGAAAGTCGATGTTGGACTGTCCAGACTCCGGATCAGGCTGCATGCCGGACGTTATGCTTTGCTGCGTACTTGCGGCCGGAAGGCACAGAACAGCTATCCGCATTTGGCCATAAAGAAGGTGAACGATCAAGCTGCGCTTCGCTACGTGCCTCAACCTTATGACGGTCGTGTGGCTGTCATCCGTCCAAAAGGACACTTCTTGGGCTTGACCGACGCAAGCTTAGGATGGCGCGAAGTCGTGCCCCATGGTCTGGAGGTTCATCAGCTCCCTGTTTATCCCAAGGGCATCCTAGTCGAACCATTTTGTCGTTTGCTAGCCAAGACCATGAAATCGTGCTTGCAGGACGCATGAAAGGGTCAAGCAAGTCCGGCCAGAGGTTCTTCGGCGGTGCTGTATTTTGCCGATAAAAGCAGACGAGATTCACGCGTGGAGTGGCCGCATCGCTGCGGGAGAGGATTGCTTCCTCGCACTCTTCAAATCCTTGTCGCAAGATGAAACTGAGAGAGCCGCGCGACTCCATTTTGACAAGGACAGACGATCCTTCATCATTTGCCGCGGCTTGCTGCGTTCAATTTTGGCGGGCTACCTGGGACTTAACCCAGCCGAGATCCTGTTTGAGTATGGTGCACAGGGAAAGCCTTCGTTGCAAAATCGGGCTATGTGCTTCAGCGTTAGCCACTCGGAGGAACGGGTGCTTTACGCCTTTTGCAAGAATTGCGAACTCGGCGTCGACCTAGAATATGTACGCGAGCTACCCGATGCTGAGATCCTCGCCCAGCGTTTTTTTGCTCCTTCCGAGTACATCGAGTTTTGCGGCACAACGCCGGCATCTCGCACAAGGGCTTTTTTTTGCTGCTGGACTCGTAAGGAGGCTTACATTAAAGCTACAGGGCGCGGTTTGTCACTGCCGCTGGACTCGTTTCAGGTGCCTATATTGCCTGACCAACCCGCGCAGCTCAGAATTACGACAAGGCCGAACGAATACCTCTCCGGTTGGAGTCTGAGACACCTGGACCCTTCACCCGGATATGTCGGAGCCTTGGCTGCTCAATTGGTGTCCTTTCCCTTGGCCCACCGGACTTTCGAAACGGCTGAAGAGTGCATGGAACGTATTCGTCGGCCCGAATCCTCCGTTCTTGCGGGACTCACTAGGAACTGACAGCCCGAATCTTGCGGGCTCGTAATCCCACAAAAAGAACAAGGCCGGACGCCTGTGTCCGGCCTATGGATCTCAAAATGGTTGCGGGGGTCAGATTTGAACTGACGACCTTCGGGTTATGAGCCCGACGAGCTACCAGGCTGCTCCACCCCGCAGAAGCATCATAACACACAACTTAGATTTTTCTACAAATGCCCACTCGCAGGGCCGTCGTTATCCTTGCCCGACGAGCCATCGGTCTGCGCCATGCAGCGCCTTCATACTGTGTGACTTGGCGCTCCTCTTCGCTTTTCAGGTGCCCGTTTAGTGCCCGAAATTCCGAGCGACCGGCGTATTCCTTCCGGTTTGCCCGTTCAGACACGATCAGTCCGGCCCGCATGGTCACTACCGAGATTATGGCGTCAATCGAAAGGAAGGCATGAAAATGACACGCGTCCGAGTTGAGGGCTTTACCATCTCGCTTGACGGATACGGAGCTGGTCCGAATCAGGACATCAGGAATCCGCTCGGCGTGGGCGGGACAGATTTGCACCAGTGGTCAGTCCCGACACGCACGTTCCAACGGACCCTATTTGGCG
>MNDE01000028.1 GCA_001914785.1 Acidobacteria bacterium 13_2_20CM_57_17
TTGGGTCAGACTGTCATTCGGGTAGAAGTGATCGACCGTACGCGGCGTTATCAGCTTATGTTCCACAAACACCGCTGGGGGGACTGGCCGCCGGTTCAGAATATCCAGGCTGACGCGAATAAGGTCCTCGCCATAGCGTTCTGGAAAGAAAGCAACCGACCCCAGAAGACGAGTGTTTGGCTGGCGCAACTCAGCTCTTCCTTCGGGGGAAGCATTGTGCCCCATGATTGCGCAGCACTCGCTGCGGCCCGCCTCTTGGAAAGCGCGCAGTGCCCCGAGCGCGCTCGGATCATTAATGGCTCCCACCAACTGGCGGCGCGCCCGCGTCGAACGCAAGTGTTTGCGCACGGCTTCAAAGCTCGGCCCCAATTCGCCGTCGCCGTCAAGGTGCGTGATCCGGCATTCCTTCGCCGTGGGCAGAAAAGAGCCGAGTCCAACCAGAATCCCTGTGAGCCGCATGCGCGGCAAATTTCCGGCGCGAGGCAACTCAAGCAAGATGATCTCGTCCAGTTCCGAGTACCAGTTTTCCTTTACCCATCTGCCGAGGTAACGCCCGGCAATCAGACCAGCCTCGTAGTTGTTCGCGCCGTAGTAGGTGGCGCCCGGATGCGGAATATCAATTGCAATTAACGGAATGCCAGCTTCGCGGTACTTCGCTGCGACAATTGGGGCGACATCCTGGTCGGTTTGAAACTCGATGACCAAGTCCACTTTTTCGCGGACCAAGAGGTCTGCATTGTGCTGCGCGATCTTCGCGCTGTAGCGGTTATCGAGGGAAATCAGTTCAATCCCCTCCGCAACCGCCGCTCGCTGCAGGCTGACGGAAACCTCCCTGGAAAATTGATAGTCGGCTCCTTGTGCGGCATACCCGAGGCGATACAGTTTTTGCTTCCAAGGCCGAAGGCACGACTGATAGAGGTTCTCCCCTACCTTTTCCACCATGCCGCATTTCTCGAGCGTATAGAGCAGCCGAAACACCATCGTCTTCGGCAGGCCACTCCGAGAGGCAATTTCTCTAAGACGTAGGGCTTCTCCTGGAGAACGGAATGCCGTAAGCAGCCGGGAGGAGTGGACAACCGACTTGACCAGGTAAGCGTCCCTAGAACGGACATCGCGGTCCATAGGCATGGAAAGATAGACCGGTCAGAGCGTTTTGCCAAGCGAAATCTAGCCAAAGCTATCGGCGACCCTGGCTTAAAGCCAAGCCCCAGTGCCTGGCCTAAGCTCTTGCGCTCATACTACTTTTGAGAGAGAGAAGGGCAAAATCGACGTTGCGCAATGCGAAATACCCATTTTTCTAGAGAAATACCGTGACTCACAGCGCGGCAGAAATGTACGCTCCCTCTCGGAAAATCGTATGCGCTCGCAGGAGACAGACAGAGTATTCCAATCGCTGGAAGAGTTCCGCATCGAAATTCCTTCCTGGGGTTTCGCAAATACCGGCACTCGCTTTGGAAAGTTTACTCAGGCGGCCGCTGCCACGACTCCCGAAGAAAAGTTCAGCGATGCGGGCCAGGTTCACTTGCTCACCGGCGTTTGCCCTACTGTGGCGCTGCACGTTCTGTGGGACCTTCCCGAAGGAATCCAGAATACAGACAAAGTGAATAAACTGGCCGCGCGCTACGGTATCCGTCCCGGCTCGATCAACCCTAACCTGTTTCAAGATCAAGTTTACAAGTACGGATCATTCGGCAATCCCGATCTATCCATCCGTGAGCAGGCGTTGCGGCATGTCAAAGAGAGCATCGAGATCGCCCAGCATCTGAATAGCCGCGATATCTCCTTGTGGTTTGCGGACGGGTCAAATTATCCGGGTACGGCGAATATCCGCCAAAGAAAGCGGTGGTTCGAGGAGTACCTACGAACCTCTCATGCCGCCCTGGCTCCTTATCAGCGGATGCTAGTGGAATACAAGCCGTTCGAGCCGGCTTTTTATCACACCGATCTCGCCGATTGGGGCATGTCCCTATTGATGGCGCGCGCAGCAGGTCCTAGAGCCAAGGTTCTAGTCGACACGGGGCACCATTATTTATCGCAAAATATCGAGCAAATTGTGGCTTGGCTCTTGTCGGAGAACATGTTGGGCGGATTTCACTTCAATGATCGCCGGTATGCCGACGATGATCTGACCATGGGATCCATCGATCCTTATCAGGTTTTCCGGATCTTCAATGAGATTCTCTTTTTCGAGCGGGAGACGGGAAAACGGGCTGACATCGCATATATGATTGACCAAAGCCACAACCTTAAAAACAAGATTGAGGCCATGATTCAGACGGTAGTCATGGCGCAGCAACTCTATTCAAAGGCAGCACTCGTTGACCACAAGAAGCTCGCCGAGGCCCAAAACGACGCCGACCTCCTGGGAGCCGAATCCATATTGCAGGACGCCTTTGCGACGGATGTACGACCCGCGATTCAGGAATGGCGCGCTTCCAAAGGGATGCCCACGGACCCCTTGAACGCATTTCGCGAGAGTGGCTACTTGCTGCGCATTACCAAGGAGCGGGCAGCACGAAACGCACAGAGCGTCTCTTCTTATGCCTAGTAGCAGGCCAACCAAGACCTATCTGGCCTTCGATTTTGGCGCTGAAAGCGGTCGCGCTGTTTTGGCGCATTTGCATGCAGGCACAATCAGGACTGAGGAAGTCCATCGATTTCCAAATGAGCCGGTATCTTACGGTGGTTCTTTGCACTGGGATATTGCGCGGTTGTGGTGGGAAGTAGGAAAGGCGCTCGCGAAACTCGACAAAACAAACCTGGAGGGGATCGGCGTGGACGCCTGGGGTGTTGACTATGCGCTTTTGGGAGATCGAGGCGAACTGCTCCAGAATCCTTACCATTACCGCGATACACGCACGAATGGCGTAATGGAGGAAGTCTTTCAAATCGTCAGCAAGGAAGAGATCTACGGGATAACCGGAATCCAGTTCATGCCGATCAATACGCTGTATCAACTGTTCGCTGCAAAGCAGAAGACGCCTCGAATATTCGAAGCTGCTGAACACCTGCTGACAATTCCGGACTTGTTTCACTACTGGCTCACGGGCAACGCCGCGTGTGAATTTACCAGTGCAAGCACAACACAGATGCTGAATCCAGCGACGCGTAACTGGGCCAGCGATTTGCTCAACCGGCTGGGGTTTCCATTAGACTTGCCGGCGCGCATCGTGGAACCTGGCTCGGTGATAGGAACGTTGTTGCCAGAACTCGCTCGCGGCAGCTTTCTTTCCGGCACGCCAGTCATTGCCCCGGCCTCGCATGACACAGGTTCCGCAGTGACCGCGATCAGAGCCCGGGAAGGAACGGCGTTTCTGAGCTCGGGGACGTGGTCCTTGATTGGCATAGAGCTGGATGCTCCAGTCATTACGCCAGAGTCTCTTCAGTTGAACTTCACCAACGAAGGTGGCGTCAACGGGACAACCAGATTCTTGAAAAACGTAATGGGCTTATGGATGTTGCAGTGCTGTCGGCAATCGTGGGCCACGAGGGGGCACGAGTTCAACTATCAAGAGCTGATGGAAATGGCGGAAAGAGAATCTCCATTCACTCATTTGATTGATCCGGATGACGGGACATTCCTGTGCCCTTCCGACATGCCCCTGGCGATCGAGCAATTCTGTGCGAGGACGCACCAGATCGCTCCCGCCACTCCGGGCGCGCACGTCAGGACGATTCTGGACAGCCTGGCGCTGAAGTATCGAGGCGTAATCAAGAATGTCGAGTACTTGACAGGGCAGCAGATTCGGCAAATCCGAGTGATCGGCGGCGGATCGAAAAACCATCTGTTAAATCAACTCACGGCGGATGCAACAGGGACGAAAGTGCTGGCTGGACCCGCCGAAGCGACCGCCCTGGGCAACGCTGCTGTTCAGATATTAGCGACCGGTGGCGCAAGCTCCTTGCAAGAGGTCCGCGAAATCATAGATCGCTCATTCCCTACGGAAGTGTTCGAACCGCGTGAGACCGATATTTGGGACCGGCAGGCCGAGCGCTTCCAACAGTACTGCGAGTGCATTTATGCCTGAAATCAAGGAAATCGCTCATTTGAAGGATCTGTGGAACGACGAGGGTGCCCGGGAATTGGCAGCGGATCAACTCGGGCTTTTGCGCTACCGCTCCAATTTACTTGGCGCCGATCTCCGCATTACAAACTTCGGCGGCGGCAATACCAGTTCAAAAATGGAACTGCCGGATCCCTTCAGCGGCAAATTGGTTCGCGTCCTGGCAGTCAAAGGCAGTGGCGGCGACCTGGGGTCCATTAAAGAATCCGGCTTTGCGCTACTCTATTTGGACCGCATCGAACAACTCAAGCAGCTCTATCGCGGAGAAGCGCACGAAGATGAGATGGTGCATTACTACCCGCTGGCGGCGTTCGGCGAAAACCGTGTTGCCGCATCCATTGACACTGCCCTCCATGCCTTTCTTCCGTTCCCGCACGTGGATCACTTGCATCCCGACTGGGCCATCGCGTTAGCCGCCAGCGCGAATGGAAAGCGGAAACTGGAAGAGTTCAACCGAAAATTTGGACGGACGATCGTCTGGCTGCCCTGGCAACGGCCGGGCTTTGAGTTGGCGTTGATGCTTGAGCGCGCCGTAAGAGAGAACCCCAGTGCCGAAGGCATTCTTCTGGGCAGCCACGGCTTGTTCACCTGGGGCCGCACGCAACGGGAATGCTACCTGAACAGTATCCGCACTATTGATCAGATGGGTCAATTCATTATCGAACATCAGGCCAACAAGGGCCCGCTGTTTGGCGGACTGGAACACGCGGCACTCCCGGAGCGCGAGAAGGTCGCGCTGCAAATCCTCCCTGCATTGCGAGGCGCACTGTCGTCGAACCGCCGCGTCATCGCTCACTATTCGGATAACGAAGTCGCTGTGACCTTTGCTGGCTCGAAGTGGTCGAGAGAACTCAGTGCTCTAGGGACGAGTTGTCCAGACCACTTTCTGAGAACCAGGATATGCCCGCTCTTTCTTCGGTGGAATCCTGCCAACGAGGACTTCCATATCTTGAAGATGCGCATTCAAGAACAGGTCGTGGAATATCGGGCCGATTATAGGCAATATTATGACAAATGGGCGACGTCCGACTCCCCACAATTGCGTGATTCCAATCCTTCCGTGGTAATCGTGCCGGGCCTCGGATTGTTCGGATTTGGCAAGAACAAGAAGGAAGCCCGCATCGCGACAGAGTTCTTCATCAATGCAATTCACGTAATGGCCGGTGCAAATACCCTCGAAGACGGGGAAACCATTCATCCTCTGCCGCAGGCGCGCCGTGCGGAACAATCTACCGGCTTTGAGCAATTCCACAATTATGTTGCCCTCCCTCGTTCCGAAGCGTTTCGTATTGAGTACTGGGCACTCGAAGAGGCCAAGCTGCAGCGCATGCCTCCCGAATCGGAATTTAGTCGCAAGATATTGCTGGTGATTGGTGGCGCCAGTGGAATAGGTCGAAAGACAGCCCTGCTGCTTGCCCAGAGGGGCGCGCACATCGTAATCGCGGACGCTGACAATCTTGGCGCCAAGAACGCGGCGGAAGAAGCTGGCGGGATTGCCGCTCCCGAATTCGTGGCGCACACGGCGGTCGATCTTGGCTCGCCCGAGAGCTTGGCGGAGGCGATCAAATTCACGGTCTTTAAGTTCGGCGGAATCGACGGCATTGTGAACACCGCGGCGGTTTATCCTGTCCCGGAAGCGGATGGCCAATTGACGCCCGCCCAATGGACAAGAACGTTTTCAGTGAACGTGACGGGAAATTATCTTCTGGCCCGCGAAAGCGAATGGGTATTCAAAGACCAAAATCTGCCAGCGACTCTGGTTCTGACGGGCTCAGCAAATGCCGTGGTTCCCAAGAAGGAAAGCGAAGCCTACGACACGAGCAAGGCTGCGTTGAACCATCTGATCCGCGAGCTGGCGATTCGACTTGGACCGCACGTCAGAGTGAACGGAATTGCTCCCGCAACGGTGGTGGCCGGATCGACAATGTTCCCCCGCGATCGAGTGATCCAGTCACTTCAGAAATATGGAATGGGGTTCTCGGAGTCGGAATCCACGATAGAGTTGCGCGCCAAACTAGCGGAGTTCTATGCTCAGCGCACATTGACTAAGCAGCCGATTCTTCCCCAAGACTGTGCAAATGCGATTGTGTGGCTGGCAAGTGACCAGAGCGCGAAAACTACCGGTCATTTGATTCCTGTGGATGGCGGGTTGTCCGAAGCATTCCTACGATAGGCGGGGACGTCATGAAGCGCGTGTGTTTTGTGCTGCTGGTGAAGCCGGATCGTCTCGAGGAGTACAAACAACGCCATCGTGTTGTTTGGCCCGAGATGCAGGCTGCACTGCGCGAAGCCGGTTGGAACAACTACTCACTGTTTCTCCGGCCCGACGGGTTGCTCGTCGGTTATTTGGAAACCACGGATTTCGAACGTGCGCGTGCGGAGATGGCCAAACGAGAAGTAAATGAACGCTGGCAGCGCGAAATGGCTGGGTTTTTCGTGCAGCCTGAGGGCGTTTTGCCGGATCGTATGATGGTTCCGTTGGAAGAAGTATTTCATTTGTAGTTCGCACTTGATGACGAAATGACTCCAAATCCTGCCCTGGGAGTGTTTCTGCACTGGCTCGGTGGTCTCGCGTCCGGCAGCTTCTATGTGCCTTATCGCGGCGTGAAACATTGGGCGTGGGAAACATTTTGGCTCGCAGGCGGCGTATTCAGTTGGATCATTGCGCCCTGGCTCCTGGGTCTGCTCATCACCAAAGATTTGGGAGCAGTTCTCTCCGAGAGTCCCAAGATCACGCTCTTCTGGACTTTTTTCTTTGGCCTGCTCTGGGGAATTGGCGGCTTGACGTTCGGATTGACGATGCGTTATCTGGGGCTGTCGCTCGGCATGGCGGTTGTTCTAGGCCTCTGTGCTGCATTTGGAACGCTGATGCCGCCGATTTTTCGTGGTGAGTTCATGACACAGGTCCTGGGGACAAACTCGGGGCGAGTGATTCTTTTGGGAATTGTTGTCTGCCTGGTTGGTATTGCCCTTGCCGGATTGGCAGGCGTTTACAAAGAACGGACCATGTCGCCCGAACAGCAGAAGGCCGCAATCAACGAATTTAACCTGAAAAAGGGAGTTGCTGTAGCCACGCTGTCCGGAGTCATGAGCGCCTGCTTCGCCTACGGGTTGGCGGCGGGAGATCCCATCAAATCACTAACGTTGAAGCATGGCACACCGGTTCTCTGGCAGGGATTGCCAGTGCTGGTTGTGATTTTGATTGGCGGCTTCACCACAAATTTCATCTGGTGTGTGATCCTCAATATCCGGAACAAGACCGGATACCAGTATTTCCGTTCACAGTCGCGATCACTTGATCCAGTCGAAACAGCCCTCGATACTCCTAGTCGACAAGTGGTCGAGCACGTGCATTCCTCCATAAAAGTAGATTTCGAACCAAGGTCCGTGATTCCCGCGGCCGAACCTCCCACAACAAAGCAACATCTGGTCCGAGTCCCCATGTTGGCGAACTATTTGTTCTGCGCCTTGGCCGGCACGACCTGGTATTTCCAGTTTTTTTTCTACACGATGGGCGAAACACAAATGGGCAGATACAAGTTTTCCAGTTGGACGCTCCACATGGCTAGCATCATCATCTTCAGCAGCCTATGGGGGATCAGCTTGAAAGAGTGGAAAGGAGCGGGAGTCCGCGCAGGTTGGTGCCTTTTCTTCGCTCTTGCCCTGCTGATCGGGTCGACTGCCATCGTTGGTTATGGCAACTACCTTGCGCTGCTGCATTAGCGGATTCCTATCGACCCTCCGTTACTGCAAGTTCTTCAATTGACCGTTTTGTGGAGCGAAACGAGCTACTTTATGGGCGGAGCGCGCGTCGTAATACCAGCCAAAGATGATCTTTCACTAAGTCCAATTGCTTCAGGATACGGCAGTCAACTGGGACTTCGGGAGCAGTTTTGCACTGAGGAACGCCTTGGGCTCGTCTCGAATCGCTTGGCGCCCGCTCCGGCAGGGGACTAGAGTCTTGTGCGAGGGATGTCCTTATTTGCATTGATTTCGGCCTTCCGACGGAACGGCAAGTTAGTGTGTCCGTCAAAAGGAGATCAAAAATGCCCCGTACGGCTCTCTTCGGAACGATTTGTGTGGCCGGATACGCTGCATTGCTTGGCCTCTGGTCCCCGAATGTCAGAGCGCAGCAGGTAAACGTCGCTCAGGTGTCCGGGCGAGTCACTGATGGCACGGGAGCGGCTGTGGCTGGAGCGGAGGTCAGGATGATCGAGACCCAGCGCAACATCGCGCACACGGCTGCCACCGATCAACAGGGAGAGTACGTTCTACCGGGACTGCCAGTTGGGCCCTATCAGCTTGAAGTCAAGAAAGAGGGGTTCAAGAGTTACAGCCAAACAGGAATTGTGTTGCAGGTGAACGACCACGTAACGCTCAACGCGGTTCTTGCGGTCGGCTCGGTGTCGGAAACGGTGGAGGTGAAAGCGGCTGCCGCTCTGATCCAGACTGAGAACGCTTCGGTCTCGAACGTGGTGGACTCGCAGCGCATCTCGGAGCTTCCCTTGAACGGCCGCTATGTCACACAGCTCGTTCTGATTTCGGGCGCGTCGATGATGGCGCCTGGGGGCGACGAAGTTGGCAGTAAGAATTTCTACAGCTCGGTCGCCATCTCTGTGGCCGGCGGGCAAGCCAATGGAACAAACTATCTCCTCGACGGTGGAGACAATAATGATACATTTTCCAGCGTCAATCTTCCCTTTCCCTTCCCCGACGCCCTGCAGGAATTTAGCGTAGAGACCAGTTCTTTGCCCGCCAGAAACGGACTCCACCCCGGCGGTGTCGTAAACCTGATTACCAAGTCCGGAACAAACAGTTTTCACGGGAGCGTGTTTGAGTTCTACCGCGGAGGCGTGTTTAACGCCGCTCCGCATTCATTCCTCACGGCGAGCGGCGGCTCCACTCCCGACAACCTCCTCCGCAATCAGTTCGGTGGTGTAGTCGGCGGGAAGATCATCAAGGACAAGCTGTTCTTCTTCGCCGGTTATCAAGGCACTCGTCAACACTCCGCAGGAACGCCAAGCACGCACACGGTGACTGCTGCCGCGCTGGGTGGCGATTTCACCGCCCTCGAATCCCCTGGCTGTACCGGAACAACTACGGGCAAAACTTTGAAAGCGCCATTCACAGGAAACCAGACTAACCCATCCTCATTTGACTCCACCTCTGTCAAGCTGTTTAGCGGTGGATACGCCCCGATTTCGACGGACCCTTGCGGCTTATTGAAGTATTCTGTTCCTGCGATTGATAATGAAAACCAGGAAATCGGCCGCATCGACTACGTTTTCAACAACAAGCACAATCTCTACGGGCGCTATTTTATTGATGATTTCCAGGCCCCGCCGCCGTTCGACATACACAACCTGTTTTTGACTCAAACGCCAGGCAACTGGGAACGAGCGCAAAGCCTCACTATCGGCGACAGCTATTCCCTTAGTTCCCGCTTCGTCAACTCTTTTCACGTGACCGCGTCACGCCGCCGTGATAACCGCGGCGTGAACCCGAGTGACATCAACCCAACAACTTTAGGCAGCAACATGTTTGTCGCTATCCCGAATTTCCTGTTGCTTTCAATCTCCGGCTATTTCGGGGTTGGTTGCGGAACGTGTGCTCCTGGGCATTTCAACGTGAATTCCTGGACGGAAGCCGACGACGTGGATTGGATCCGTGGGCGTCACCACTTCGCCTTCGGCGCGCTCGTCATTCGCACTCAGAACAACACGCTAACGGGATACGACGAGAACGGAACCTTTTCCTTTAATGGGGGCTTCACGGGTGACGGGCTCGCCGATTTTCTGCTGGGACGTTACAACGGAAGCGGAGGTACGGGATTTACGCAAAGTCGCGCGCAGCAGGTGGCTTATCGCTCGACAATTCCTGGTTTCTATAGCCAAGACACGATCCGGCTCGGCAGGAAGGTGACGTTGACGGTCGGTCTGCGCTGGGAGCCTACGCTCTGGCCTTCCGACCTGTTCCATCGCGGAAGCACCTTCGACATGAACGCTTTCCTCGAGAATCGTCACAGCTCAGTGTATCCCAATGCGCCAGCAGGCATGTTGTTCTTCGGAGACCCGGGTGTGTCGGCGGCATTCACCAACAACCATCTGATGAATTTCGCGCCGCGCATCGGAATCGCCTGGGATCCCTCGGGCAACGGCAAGCAAAGCATCCGCGCCGGCTATGGAATCTTCTACGACTCTGCAATGGTTTGGTACTCGCAAAGGCTCGCGTCAAACCCTCCGGTCGTCAATCAGATTGACAATGCCAATGGGTGTGGAACATTCTCAAATCCGTGGCTCAACTACTCGCAGGCGGCCGGTTGCGGGTCTGCAAATGCAAACCAGAATCCGTTTCCGCCAACGGGCGCCATCTTCCCCGGCGGCTCGTTCTGGGTTTCGCTGCCGCCGGACATGAAGCCCATGTACATGCAACAGTGGAACCTGAGCTGGGAACGCCAGTTCTTCGGCAACTGGGCGCTTTCGCTTTCTTATTTGGGCAACCGCAGCGTCCATGTTCCGCTGTCCTATGATCTCAATGCGCCGCAGGTGACGGCAGGTGCGTGCGCAGCAGCGCCAGGCGGCACATGCAAGATCAATGATGCAGCGAATGCGAATGCGCGCCGCTTTCTGACGCTGGCCGCAGGCGGAACGAGCGCACCGCAAAACCCGGGTGCTATTGGGACACTAGATGTTGCATGGCCCAACGGCTTTTCGACTTATCATGGCCTTCTCGCCGCCCTGAACCATCGTTTCAGCAAAGGCTTCTCGCTGAATACCAACTACACGTACTCGAAGTGCATGAGCATCGGGGACTTTAACGGAGATCTCCGAGGCACATACTTCCAGATCCAGAACAATCCGCGCGCCGACTATGCCGTCTGCAACTTTGATATCACCCACATCTTCAATGCGACGATGGTTGCGGACAGTCCGTTCCACGGGAAGGGAGCAACGCGTTGGCTTTTGGGCGGCTGGCAACTCGCACCAGGGATCCGCGCGCAGACCGGCTGGCCCATTGACGTTCGAACAGGGACGGACACTTCCGCCACCGGTGAAGGCAATGACCGGCCCAACATTGTCCCCGGGCAGCCGCTCTATATCAACCAGTGGCAGCCCTGCAATACAACGGGGACAACTCAGTGCTATGTGGTTTTCAACAAGGCAGCTTTCGCGGCCTTTCCCAGCGGCACGTTCGGTTTCGGAAATGTTGGGCGCGACTTCTTACGTTCACCGGGGACGTTCAATGTGGATATGGCCATTACCCGGATCTTCCCAATCCACGAGCAGAAACAGATTGAATTCCGGTTCGAAGCGTTTAACGCTATCAATCATTTCAATCCGAGCATTGGAGGTCCCGGCACAACCGCGGGCATTAATTCGTCCAACTTTGGACGCCAGAGCGGCGCGACTACGCCGAGCTTCGTTCCGAGCGCATTCGACCCGAGAATTCTGCAACTTGGGCTCAAAGTGCATTGGTAGAGGAGCTGTTTGAAAACACTTCGAAGATTGCTGGCTCTGCTGCCAATCGTTGCAGTTCTCCTTGTGTATGCGGCCAGGCCACTGAGCCCTGCGGCCGAATTGGAGACCCTGCGTCGAAACTTCTTGAATCCTCCCGACGACAGCCGAATCCTGATGCGCTGGTGGTGGTTCGGGCCTGCGGTGACAAAGCCGGAACTCGCCCGGGAACTTGGCAAGATGAAGGAAGGGGGAATCGGGGGAGTCGAAGTTCAGCCCGTCTACCCACTCGAACTCGACGATCCTGTACGCGGCTTCCACAACTTCCCCTATCTGTCCGATGAATTTATCGATGATCTGCACTTTGCGGCGGACGAAGCGCGCAGACTCGGTCTGCGCATAGACGTGACACTTGGGAGCGGCTGGCCTTTTGGGGGGCCGCACATCCCTATAACACAGGCGGCTGGTGCTCTGCGAATTGTAACGACGGCTGTTCCCCCGGGAGCATATTCACTAGCCGTCCCCAGCATTGGCGCCGGCGAGCGGTTGATCGCAGGGTTCTTGGCGCCCGGCGAGCCGAAAAACTTCTCCGCTTCCGAAGCGCGGCAGGTCTTCGAGATTCAAAATGGCCGGCTGCGCCTTGCAAGGAACCTTACTGGCCCGCACGTCCTCCTGTTCTTCATCGCAAGCCGGACAGGGATGATGGTCAAGCGGCCCGCTATTGGCGCCGAAGGGTTCGTTCTCGATCACTTTGACCGCGCAGCAATCGAGAATCATCTTCACGCCGTCGGAGACCGCCTGATCCAAGCCTTTGGAGATGTTCCGCCCTATTCCGTCTTCAGCGACAGCCTGGAAGTGTATGGTTCGGACTGGACCAGCGACCTGCTGCGACAATTCTACCAGCGCCGTGGCTATGATTTAACACCGTACTTGCCAGCCCTGGTGCAAGACATCGGTCCGAAGACTTCGGACATCCGCCATGATTGGGGTAAGACGCTTACCGAACTGATTGATGAGCGTTATCTCGCTCCAATTCGAGAGTGGGCGGCCCAGCACAAGACACGTTTTCGTTCTCAGACATACGGGATCCCCGCTGTTACGCTGTCCAGTAATGCTTTGGTGGATCTGCCGGAAGGCGAAGGCACACAATGGCGAAGTTTCTCAACTACCCGTTGGGCCTCATCGGCGAACCACCTTCTGGGAGGGAATATTACTTCCGCTGAAACCTGGACGTGGCTGCATTCTCCCGCCTTTCGAGCCACACCACTCGATATGAAAGCGGAAGCCGACTTGTTTTTTCTGCAAGGAGTCAATCAGCTTGTCGGGCACGGATGGCCGTATTCGCCGAAAGAGGCTGGCGAGCCGGGATGGGCATTCTACGCTGCCGGGGCGCTCAATGATCACAATCCGTGGTGGCCAGTTATGCCGGACGTTACGCGCTATCTGCAAAGGATCAGCTATGTACTCCGCCAAGGCAAGCCCCCGAATGATGTCGCCCTCCTGTTGCCCACGGATGATGCCTGGGCACAATTCACAGTTGGGAAGGACTCCGTCAGCGAATCGATGGAGCGGTTGCTTGGACCGGTCGTAATTCCCCAAATTCTTGATGCGGGGTTCAATTTCGATTTTATCGACCCGGAAGCGATCGCTAAGACAGGCATTCCCTATGCGGTTCTGGTCTTGCCAGGTGTAGAACGGTTGTCCCTGGCGACCTATCGCCAGATCGAGACGTACGCACGCACTGGCGGCATCGTGATTGCTCTCCGGAATCTCCCTTCGCGGGCTCCCGGCTTGCTGGAGTCGGAAGCAGATACTCCTCAAGTCCGCCAAATCTCGCAGGTTTTGTTCCACCCTTCAAGCGGAAAAGGTCTTCTTATTTCTGATGAAAGCCAACTTGGCAAAGTGCTGGTGCAGCAAGGCAAGCCTGACTTCAAGACTTTTTCTCCGACGCCGGAAATCGGCTTCGTGCATCGCAAATTGCCCTCTGCCGAAATCTACTTCCTGGCGAATACAAGCAACCGGCCCATTTCCGCAACCGCTACATTTCGCGCCTCGGAACCCCATGCAGAATGGTGGGACCCTTCTTCCGGGGATATCTCGCCAGCCAACACAAACCCGGTGCTCGAACTGAATTTGCAGCCCTACGAATCACGGGTCATTGTCTTTTCTGCTGGTAATGCCAACGTCGCTGCTCAATCTAAACCAAAGACTTCTATGTCAGTACCCCCTCGCGACGTGCTCGACCTGGGAACCGATTGGACTGTCAATTTTTCAGAGCTTGGCCGAATCCTTCATATGGATAAACTGCACTCCTGGACGGATGACGAAGAGACGCGGTTTTATTCCGGCAGGGCCGTCTACGAGAAAAATATCACCGTTTCCCCAAAGACTCTAAACCCGAGAACTCGCGTGTACCTCGACTTCGGTCCGGGA
>MNDE01000154.1 GCA_001914785.1 Acidobacteria bacterium 13_2_20CM_57_17
GGAAGAAAAAGATTCTTGTAGGTGAAGAGAAAACACTTCAGACGAAGTGAACGGAGAAGTTTGCCTTGACAGGGCCGACCTCGTTATAGACGGAATGACGGTCGGTGGGCTAGGCGACTCTGCGGGCGGGTTTTTCGAGGATTTGCTTCAGCCTAGTCCGTTTACTTTTGCTTCATGCCCACGCCGAATTGATTGCCGGCACGAATTACTTTGCCGTTTTCGATCGCAAGTTCAAGCAGTTTTTCGCTCTGCACCTGGCGGCCGGTTTCGTCCTGCAGCGCCGCTACAATCTTCTTGGTCCGCACATCAATGATCTCGCCCGTTGAAGAATATCCGAATCGGCCATCCATGCTGAAGCTCACCCAACCGATACAGTCCCGGACCTTGATGCTGGTAACTTGCTTCGGCGGCATCACCGTTGCATCGAACACGTGTATGGCGTTGTTCGCACAGTCCGCGAGCCAAAGTTCCTTCTCGTCAGGAGTCAAAGCGATTCCATGACTCGGGCATGCGTGACGCTTGACGGGACCCTGCGAGTAGCCAGAAACCTCCACACGGTATAGCTTCTTGCCTGTCCGCAGATCACCTACCTCGAAGCCCAGCAAGCCATTAATGTTGACGAAAACCAGCGTGTTGCTCCCATTAACCGTAAACGGACGGATCACATTATCGAATGGGCCCACTTCGCTTGCGATCTGGTGCGTTCTCGCATCCGCCACAGAAAGAACAGGAGACCTCAGGCTTGCCAAGTAGACGCGTTCACCGTCCGACGAATAAATCGTATTGTGCGAACCGGGCTTTGCGTCGATCTTTGCAATCACATCCCCGGTCATCGCATTCACGACGTGCCATGCTGTTCCCTCGAGTTGCGGAACATACAAGGTCTTGCCGTCAGGCGAAATTGCCATGCGGTCGCATCCGCCTTCGTAAGTCTTGTCCCAGATCTCCTTGCCACTGAGAGCGTCGATGGCGATCATCCGATTCAGGGATGTAACGTAGACCCTGCCAGTCGCCGCGCTTGCCGCGATGCCCTTGACGTTTTCCGGCGTTTCGCCGTCCGGAACGCTCCAGGTTTTTATGCGTCGGACAAACTTATATCCCTTGTCCACGTCGAAAACGAGGATACCGACGCCGCCATGTTCCACATAATTGCGGACACCCGGACTGGCCACATACAGAAGATGTTGCTCTGCCCCCGCCTGCATCGGAACAGGGAACATCGAGACAGAGAACGATAGCAGCAGGATCAGCGCGGGAAAGGTAAATTTTCTCATTTTCGCTCTAGACTCGGACTGCCCGTTGACTCCGAGTGGGGCAGCAAACACAGATGATATACCTTTTTTTTGGAATTACTTTGAAGTGGTCAGGAGTTTGGCGGCCGTGGAAGAGGCGCGCTGCTCGGCGCGGCGTTCTTGTTCGACGTGCTGGGTGCAGTCGGCGATTTCGTCGTCCAGGGCTTTGATTTCGCGGGCGAGAGAGATATTTTGCGGATCCTTGGTGTAGGCAGCGAAGAGGGAATTCCTCCTGGTTCTCAAAGTGTCGCACTTTTTCTTCCAAACACCGGCGGTAGCAACCATGGGTATGACCTCGGAGCTAGTGTGCGCCTTTTTAGAGTTTGCGGATAGGGGCATTAAAAGGGTGTGTCTACAAGTTAGGAGCGGAATAGGACGGATTCGCGCTGGAACATTTTGATGGCGAGGAAAAGGGCTGCGGAAGCGTAGACGCACGTGGACGCAAAGATGATGGCGATGTAGTTCCAGTGGTAAGTGCCAATCACAAGCTCCTTGCAGAGCAGACTCACATTGAGGATGGGAACGAGCGCGAGCTTGGGAGTGAGCTCCACACCCGGCAGCATCGCCGCGATCGCCGGGATGATAACGATGAAAATGAGCGGCATGATGTAGCTCTGCGCTTCTTTGTAGCTCTTGGCGAAGGTCGAGATGGTGATCAGGACGGACGAGAAAAGGACTGCCAAGGGAACCGCCATGATGAAAACGGAAAGCGCCGCGCCAAATCCGATGTGGAGAGTGGTGTCAGCTTCGCCGGCCTGGATGGGCTTGGTCTGCAGGGCATTGGCGATTGCAAAGGAGATGCCCATGGAAATGACGGAGAGCGCGGCAGTGGTCAGCGCGGTTGTGAGAACCAGCAGGAACTTGCCAAGGACCAGATGCGAGCGCGAGATCGGGCTGGAAAGAATCGTTTCCATGGTGCCACGCTCTTTTTCGCCCGCGGTGAGGTCCATGGCAGGATGCATGCCGCCGTTCAGGCATAGAAATACGACGATGTAGGCGATGAAGCCGCCAAAAAAGAGCGCACCACCGGATTTTTCAGGCGGGGCAACATTGTGCGGCTTGATCACGAACGGCTTGAGGATGCTGACGGGAAGATTTCTGGCGGCGAGGCGGTCTTTAACGACGGAGTCGCGATACTCGTTGAAATACTTCTCGATTTTGTCCTTGGCGATTTCGGATTTCAGATCGCCCTCGTAGTCGTGAATGAGGACGGTTTGTTCCTTTTGGCCGGCGAGATTGCGCTCGAAGCCTTCGGGGATTTCGACGACCACGGGAACCTGCTTGTTGATGACTTCGTCCTTCCAATTCGCTTCCAGCGGGACGACCTGAATCTTCGGTACTTTTTTCAATCCTGCGAGAACACCGGGGGAATCCTCGCCGCCGATGATCATGACTTTAGGGCTTTCTTCCTTCGCCTTCCCGATCAGCACGGCGATCATGGCGCCGAAGCCTACGCTGAGAAGCGGAAAAATGATCAGAGGGAGAACAAACATGGTAATGAGAGTGCGGCGGTCACGGAGAGCCTCCGTCAACTCCTTACGATAGACGATGCCGATATTGCGCGCAGACATCTTAGTTAGCCTCCGCGGAAACATAGTGGGGAGCGACGACTTTGACGAAAATGTCCTCGAGATCCTGTTCGTGATGCTGATCGCGAAGCTGGGCGAGAGTGCCTTCGGAGAGAAGTTTGCCGGATTGAATGATGCCAATGGTGTCGCAGAGCTTTTCCACTTCGCTCATGATGTGCGTGGAGAAGATGACGGTTTTGCCGTTGTCGCGGCATTCGTGGATGAAAGCGGTGATGGTGCGCGCGGTCATGACATCGAGGCCGTTGGTAGGCTCATCGAAGATCATGACAGGCGGATCGTGGACGAGGGTGCGGGCGATGGAAGTTTTTTGCTTCATGCCGGTGGAGAGCTTGTCGCAGCGGCGATCACGGAAGCCGTCCATGTCGAGACGGTTGAAGATGTTGTCGACACGCTTTTTCAGCGTGGCTTCGTCTAAACCATTGAGGCGGCCGAAGTATTCGACCAGTTCCTGGGCAGTGAGGCGAGGGTAGAGGGCGGTGGCGGTGGAGAGGAAGCCGACGTTGGCGCGGACTTTTTCCGGCTGCTCGATGACGTCGTGGCCGCAGACGATGGCGGTGCCGTCGGTAGGTTCGAGAATGGTGGCGAGCATGCGGAGAGTAGTGGTTTTGCCGGCGCCGTTGGCGCCGAGGAGACCGTAAATCTTGCCGGGTTGACAGGTAAAGCTGACGTTGTCGACGGCGCGAATTTCGCCGCGCTTCTTGTCCTGGAAGCGCTTGGACAGGCCACGAGCTTCGATCATCAAAGGACCCCTAACTGAATTGGTAAGACAGGGCAAACAGCGTTCAGAGTGTACTACGCAGGCGGCGGGGAAATGTTACGGGCAAGCGAAAGGCGGGCACGGAGGTAGGGAAGAAAACGAAAGGGCAAAAGATGCGGATCATCCCTTGTGACAGGTGGGGCATTGCTTGGCATCAAATCGGTCAGGAGTGACGCGGAACATATTGTTGCACTGGATGCACACGCGGTGGATGACAGGACTGATAACGGCGCCAGGCTGTGGCGATTTAGGCAGGCCGGCCGCGGAAGGAGCGGCAGACTTTTCAGGAACGCTTTCGGTGGACATGAGGGAATTCTAGCACGGTGCAGTATGGCGTCCAAGAAAGCTGGCGTCATCCATGGAACGTAAGAAGTGCATCCCTTAGATGTGGGAGATCACTGATTCGAGGAACGGGTGAAGGGGCAGGGCGCAGAATAAACAACACCTGCGAGGAATCTATAGAAAGCCGCACTGCTCTTGCTAGAATGAAATGACTTGACGCCTATTGGACAGGGGTCAAGCAAGCCACGGACATGTAACAGAAATGCCGCACCTGAGGGATGCGTCCGTGCGTCTTGCAGAGTTCGAAGTGTGGGACCGCGCGGAATAGGAAGAAATGGATCGCAAGCTACGAAATCGGATTTTGCTCTACCTGGGGCTGGCGGCAGTGCTGGCGTTCGTGCTTGTGGAGCTGAGCGGACGAAAGCCGGTGCCGAAGATTTCGGCGGTGGCGCCGGTGCGCGAGAATCTGGTGTCGTCCATCAGCAGCAACGGAAAGGTTGAGCCTATCGCCCCT
Source organism: Acidobacteria bacterium 13_2_20CM_57_17 (assembly GCA_001914785.1). Classification (GTDB taxonomy): domain Bacteria; phylum Acidobacteriota; class Terriglobia; order Acidiferrales; family UBA7541; genus Acidiferrum. The sequence goes on from MNDE01000154.1 coordinate 4,435, forward strand.
TACGTGATGCGGGCACAACTGGATACATTTGTTCTGAAGATAAGCGTTCACGAAGGGCAGACCGTGAAGAAGGGGCAAGTGTTGCTGGAACTGGACGTTAAGGATGCGGCAGCGCAGTTGGCGGAAGCGCAGGCAAAACTACTGAAAGCGGAGGACGATCTGCGGGCAGCAAGAGCAGGCGGAAAAATTGATGAAGCCGCCAGGGTCACAGGGGACCTGGCGAAAGCGCAGGCGGAACGCGACAGGTTCCAGAAGAACAACGATGTGTTGCAGCGGCTTATCGCGCAGAAAGCGGCGACGCAGGATGAACTTGAGGCGAACGACCTTGCCCTTATAAAGGCGCAAGCGGAGGTAGCCAGATTGACGGCGGTCAAACAGGAGTTTGAACGTGGCGTGAAACTGGACACCGATCAGACACCGCTCCGTTTGCAGCAGGTGCAAAACGAAGTGGCGGCCCTTGAAGAAAAAGTGCGGCAGGGGCGCATCACCGCGCCGGCGGATGGGACGCTGTACTCGCTCGGAAGAAGCGCCGAATCGACGCCGTTGAAGGCCGGGGATTACGTGAAGGTGGGTGATTTACTTGCGGAGATGGCGGACCTGCACAAGGTGCGCGTGCGTGCGTTCATCGACGAGCCGGAATTGGGCGCACTGGAAACGAACCAGCCGGTGAAAATCACCTGGGACGCGCTGCCGAGCAAGACATGGGCGGGAAAGACGGAGACGGTTCCGAAACAAGTGGTGCCACATCAAAACCGGAGTGTGGGCGAGCTGCTCTGCGCTGTGAATAACGACAATTTGGAATTGCTGCCGAATATTAACGTGAACGTGCGCATCAATTCGCGGGAACGGATCGGCGTGCTGTCAGTTCCGCGAGGCGCGGTGGAAGCGGACGGCGGCAGGCGCTATGTTTTCGTGGTGAGAAAGAGCCAACTGGGCGTGGGAAAATCAACGCTTGAAAAACGAGAGATTCATGTGGGCATCGCGGACGCCACGAACTATGAAGTGGTGAGCGGGCTGCAAGAAGGGGAATTGGTGGCGCTTCCCGGGGACGTGGATTTGCGGGATGGGATGACGGTGATCGTCATAACGACGGAAGCTGCACTTTTTCGAGGACGAAGGAATGGTTAGCGGGAGGAAACGGCGGCTTGCGGTTTTGTTCATCGCGAGCACGGCGATGGCGGCCGCAACCATCAAACAAGATGCCAGTCTCGAAGCGGGACGGCATGCTTACGAAGCCAGCGACTACGTGAAGGCCGTTCAAGCGTTGCAGGCGGCTGCGGCAAAAGATCCGCAAAATGCCGACGTGCAATTGCTGCTGGCGAAAAGTTACCTGGAATTGCAGCAACATGACGCAGCTATCAAGAGCGCGGAGCGGGCGGTGGCTATTGACGCGCAGAATTCGATCTACCACGAGTGGCTGGGGAGGGCGTACGGGGAAAAGGCCGATCACGCGAGCTGGTTTTCGGCGATATCGCTCGCCAAGAAGACACGCAAGGAGTTCGAGACGGCAGTGCAGCTGGACACAAAGAATTTCTCGGCGCGGCAGGCGCTGATCGAATTTGATTGCAGTGCTCCGGGTCTTGTGGGCGGCGGCGAAGACAAGGCGCTGCCGCAGATCAACCAATTGGCGGAAATGGACGCCGCGGAAGGGCATTACGCGAAAGGGAATTGCCGGCGGCAAAAGAAAGATTTCGCGGCCGCGGACGAGGAATTCACAACGGCGCTGGAGAGCAATCCAAAATCCGCGGAGCTGATCTACGACATCGGCGATTACGCCGTGAAACGCAGCCAGCCGGAGCGGCTGCTGGCGGTTGCGGATGCCGGGAAACGCGTGGCGCCGGGCGACCTGAGAGAGAAATTTTACCGGGGCGTTGCGCTGGTTTTGAAGAAGGAGGGCTCCGAGGAAGCGGAACGATTGCTCAAGGAATATGCGGAAAGAGCGCCGACGCGATCGGGATATCCGCGGCCGGCTGCGGCGCACGCGTGGCTGGGGCGACTTTTCGAGGATCAGAACACGATGGGAGAGGCCGCGAAGGAATTTGAAAACGCGCTGAAACTGGATCCCAAGAACAAAATGGCGCAGGAAGCATTAAAGCGGCTGAAGAAGGGCTAAAAATTCCGGCCGCGGGTGCCGGAAAATTCCGGTTAAAAAGCAACAATGGATATTCGCGAGACGATATCGGTAGCGATTGACGCGCTGCGAGCGAATAAGGTGCGCGCGCTCCTGACATCGCTGGGCGTGATTATCGGCAGCGCTTCCATAGTGCTGGTGGTTACGGTGGCGCTAACCAGCCAGAAATTTGTCATTTCGCAGATTGAGGCTGTGGGCTCGAACCTGTTGTGGGCGGAGTTGGTCAGAAGCTCGGACATCGCCCCACCGCTTAGCTACGAGATAACTTATGGGGACTTGAATGCAGTGAAATCCGGCCTCCCCGCAGTGGTGGAGGCGGCAGGGATTCGAGAATTGCCGATGGAAGTAGTGGTGGGCGGTGTTTCGGTGCCTGTAAATCTGATTGGCGTGACGGAAGGTTACCAAATGATTCGCCGATTGGTGATCTTTCGCGGACGTTACTTCGATTCCGTGGACATGGAGACGCGCAATAAATTCTGTTTAATCTCCGAGCATCTCGCGCGGCGCGTATTCGGAGTGGAGAATCCTGTGGGAAGGGATGTCCGTATGGGGGAATTAACGTTTACAGTCATCGGTGTTTTTCGAGAACGAGTATCAACGTTCGGGCAATCGGAAATTCACGATGATTCGGTCATCACCCCCTTCACGCTCATGAAGTACTACACGGGTACCGATGCACTTCGGACGTTGTACGTCCAAACGGCAAAACACGAAGATGTCGATAGCGTAGAGCGACAACTGGCGCAATTGCTGCACAGCCGCCACCCCGCCGATGCAGGGTATGAAATACATACGCTGATAGCAATTTTGGATATTGCGAGAAGGATTTCGCGAGGGCTGACGATTGTGCTGATCATTATTGCGGCGATCGCACTACTGGTCAGCGGAATAGGGATCATGAACATCATGCTAGTGACTGTGACCGAGCGGACAAGGGAGATCGGGATTCGCAAGGCGATAGGAGCGGCGCGGCGGGAAATTCTGTATCAGTTTTTGATCGAATCCTTCTTGATCAGCGGCGGAGGGGCGGTTCTCGGAATCTTGATTGGAATTGCGATACCAGTGACCATCCAATCTTTTTTGCCAGGGAATTTGCGGGTTCCAGTGTCACCGCTGAGCGTGATCATTGCCTTCGTGGTGTCGTGTTCCACGGGGCTGTTCTTCGGCTACTTGCCTGCGAACCAGGCGGCGAGCCTGCAACCAGTCGAGTCTCTGAGATATGAATGAAGCGGAGAGCGATTAGGGGATAGAAAGGGAAGTGGGCCAGGGGCGTCTATTGGCGGCCCTTTTATTTTTCGGCAGAATGAGTTTCGGCGAAGGAGCATGAAAATGCAATCACTGGGACGTGTTGCGGGGATGACGGTGCTGCTGGTTTGTTGCGGGAGCACGGGGAGCGCACAGGAAGCGTCCACGCGGAATACGAGCCAGCCCGCGGCACAGGAGGCTCCCAAGGATGGGATGCCTGTGGCGCTGACGCTAAAGCACGCGATTGAGTTGGCATTGCAGAACAGCAAAGAAATTCAGGTTGCGAAGATTCAGGCTAGCGTGGCGGACCACGCCGCGCAGATTACAAGGGCGCAGTTTATGCCGAATCTTTATGCGGGTTCCGGCGCTGGATATACGTATGGAATACCGGAGACGCCGGGCGGGCGCGCGCCATCGATCTTCAACGTTTCGTATACGGAGCAAGTTCTCAACGAGCCTCTGCGTGGCCAGGCGAAGGAGACGCAGGAACAGGCCAAAGCACAAAAAATTGTGCTGGAGGATGCAAAGAACAGCGTAATCACGCGAACGGCGATGGCGTATCTGGAACTGGAGAAGGTGCGGCATTCCCTTGAGCTGTTGCGCAAGGAACAGCAGAGCGCCGAGAAGATTCTGCAAGTGACGCAGGAGCGGCAGGGAGAAGGATACGAACTGCCGGTGGAAGTAACGAAAGCGCAACTGACAAAGGTGCAGGTGGTCCAGAGGATTTTGCAACTCGAGGGCCGGGAAGATGAGCTGGAAGTTTTTCTGAGATACCAGCTTGGATTGTCGGAGACGCAGTCCATCGAAGTCACACCGGAGGGGTTGCCCGGGGAAGCGGAGCAGGCGGGAGACAACCTCGTGGCGATGGCCATAACGCGCAACGCTGGATTGCAGCTTGCTGAGTCCGACCTTCGAGCGAAAGAGTTTCGGTTGAAGGGCGAGAAGCGAGGTTATTGGCCGACGCTGGAGCTCGTGAGCGTGTACAGCGTGCTGGCGAAGTTCAACAACTATACGCAGTTTTTTACGACCTTTCAGCGGAACAATTTTAATGCAGGGATCGATGTGCACATGCCGATTTTCAGCGCGCAGACGAAAGCAGCGGTGGGGATGGCGGAGATAAACCTAGAAGCGGCCAGGGTCAACCTGACGAACAAGAAAACGGAATTGACCGCGGACGTTAGGCAAAAGACGCGTCGAGTGCGCGAGAGAGACGCCGCGAAGGAGGTGGCGCGGCTGGAATTGCAGCTCGCGCAGCAAAACGTGGCCGTGGAACAGGCGCAGTTTGCGGAAGGGAAGCTGAATCTCCGCGAGGTCGAAAAGGCCAGGCTCGAAGAGAACGAAAAGTGGATGGCGTACCTGGATGCGAATTTCCAGAAGCAGCAGGCGCAGCTGGAATTGCTGAAGACAGCAGGACAATTGGATAAGGTGTGGCAGTGAAAAAGTGTTGGTGACTCGGGATGCTCGATCGCGAGAGTTTGAGCGTGTTCTCCGAGGTTGCGAGTAAGCTCGACAAGGGCTTCGCAAAATTGCCTGCGTTTCAAGATGAATCGCCGGAAATGGCGCGTCTTGCAGAAGTACTTGAGGCGACGGCGGAGCGGCTGCAGGACAACTACCCTTATTTTCATCCTTTATATGCGGGTCAGATGCTGAAGCCGCCGCACCCCGTGGCGCGGCTGGCGTACGCGCTGGCTATGTGGATCAATCCAAACAACCACGCGCTGGATGGTGGGCGAGCGACTTCCGCGATGGAAAAAGAAGCGGTTGCGGAGATCGCCGGCATGTTTGGGTGGAAGAAGTTTCTTGGACACCTATGCGGCGGCGGAACGATGGCGAATCTCGAGGCCCTGTGGGTTGCAGGGCGACTACATCCGGGAAAGAAGATTCTCGCCAGTGACCAAGCTCATTACACGCACGGACGGATTAGCGGCGTTCTACAGTTGCCGTTCGAAACGGTGCCGTGCGATGCGCGGGGCCGCATGGACGTTAACGCGCTGGCGAAGCGACTGGATCGCGGCGACGTTGGGACCGTTGTAGCGACGATGGGTACGACGGCGACAGGTTCAGTGGATCCGCTGCCGGAGATCCTTGCGCTTCGAGAAAAACACGGATTCCGAATTCATGCGGACGCAGCATACGGCGGATATTTCGTGCTCACAGAAAATCTCGGAGGAGACGCGAAGCGGGCTTTCGCGCGGATTGGAGACGCGGACTCCATGGTGATCGATCCGCACAAGCATGGCTTGCAACCGTACGGGTGCGGCTGCGTGCTGTTTCAGGACCCCGAAGTCGGCCGCTTGTACAAGCACGATTCGCCGTACACCTATTTCAGTTCCGCGGAGCTGCACTTGGGTGAGATCAGCCTGGAATGTTCGCGACCAGGTGCGGCTGCGGCGGCTCTGTGGGCGACGCAGAGATTGCTACCGCTGAAAAAAGGCAGCGAGTTTGCGCGGGGATTGGAACGCGGAAGGAAAGCGGCGCTGGCCCTCTTCGAAAAGCTGCGCACGGATGCTCGATTTGTGGCCGCCTTCCCACCGGAACTGGACATTGTCGTTTTTGCGCCGAGAGCGTGTAGCGTCAGCGAGGCTTCATTTTTGAGCCGCAAGATATTCGAGGCTGCGGCGAAGCGCGATTTGCATCTGGCAGTGGCGGAATTGCCGGCTCTTTTTTGGCAAGGGAATCTGGGAGCGACGAAGCGGGACCGCGAGACCATCACTTGCTTGCGCTCCGTGCTCATGAAACCGGAGCATCTCGACTGGGTAGAACGGATTTGGGATTTGCTCTCAGTGTCTGCGGATGAAGTGCTTGGCGCCCGAGGACAATCCGCCAAGAGCGGGCCTGCAAACTCCATTTAATGAGGCTAATAGCCGTTCGCTGTCAGTTAACACCAAATGAGAGATAAGGTTTGAGGCGATGCAACGAAGTCAGGTAAACTAGTATCCATAAATGGGGAGCCCAAGCCCCGCGTGAATGCGCGGCCCTTCCCTTTTGCAAAACAGACCAAGTGCCAAGTATTCGAGACGGCCAAGTTTAGAACGCGAAGGCTGAGGGTGAAGAATGCCGGATGTAATGAAGACATTGCTGTTGAATCCGCCGAGTTTTGAAAATTTTGACGGCGGCGCGAGCTCGCGGTGGCCCGCCACACGCGAGATTGAATCCTATTGGTACCCAGTTTGGTTGACGTACCCCGCAGGCATGATTCCGGGAAGTAGGCTGCTCGACGCATCTCCCCACAAAGTAAACTGGCGGCAGACCATCGAGATCTGCAAAGACTACGAATTTCTTGTGCTGTTCACCTCCACGGTTGGTCTGGAGAGCGACGTCAAGCTCATCCGGAAAATCAAGGAAGCCAACCCGAGCATGAAGATTGCTTTCGTCGGGCCGCACGGACACATCAAGCCCGAGGAGACGCTGAACGCTAGCGAGGACATCGATTTCGTAACGCGCGGAGAGTTCGATCACTCGGTGGTGGATTACGCGCACGGAAAGGCGCTCAGCGAGATTTCGGGCGTCAGCTATCGCAAAGACGGCAAGATCGTTCACAACGCCGAACGTCCGCAATTGCACACAGAAGAGCTAGACGCGCTGCCGTTTGCCACAGACATTTACAAGCGCGATTTGGAAATCGAACGCTATAACGTACCGTTCCTGCTGCACCCGTATGTGTCGTTCTACACGACGCGCGGATGCCCAGCGCTTTGCACGTTTTGCATGTGGCCGCAGACGATTTCTGGGCACGCCTGGCGGACGCGGTCGACGGAGAACGTGGCGCGGGAAGTGAAACAAGCGCTCGGATACTTTCCGCGGATGAAAGAGATTTTCTTCGACGACGACACCTTCAACATCCGCAAGGACCGCGTGCTGGATCTTTGCACGAAGTTCAAACCGCTGAAGTTCCAGTGGTCATCGACGGCGCGCGTGCACAGCGACTACGAAACAGTAAAGGCGATGGCGGATGGCGGAGCGAGGCTCTTTATCGTGGGCTTTGAGTCCGGCGATGCGCAAATCCTGAAGAACATCAAGAAGGGCGCAACCGTCGAGATGGGGCGCGCCTTCATGAAGAACTGCCGCAAAGTAGGGATCAAGGTGCATGGCGACTTTATCATCGGCTTGCCGGGCGAGACGAAAGATACGATTCAAAAGACCATTGATTTCGCCAAGGAATTGGATTGCGAGACGATCCAGGTTTCGCTGGCTCACGCCATGCCGGGGACGGAACTGCACGACACCATGGCGCAGCAGGGCTTCCTAAAAGTCGAAGCACTTGCCGATTCCGGCGGTCACCAGTTGCCGCACATCGAGTATCCGCACTTATCGAAGGCGGAGATGATGGCGGGCGTGAACCAGTTCTACGATGAGTACTATTTCCGGCCGAAAGTGGTTTGGCGCATCGTGAAGGAAGCCCTGTGGGACAGCCACGAGCGGAAACGCCTGTACCACGAGGCGACGGAATTCCTGAAGCTGCGTGCGGAACGCCTGAAGTGGGTGCGCAAGGGCGGCGACTACGACAAGCCCATGGTTTCCGTGCCTGGGACGTCTTCAGCTTCCGGGAACGATTAACACACAACATGGGAAGTGAAAGAAGACTGCGGATCAAGACGCTGGTCATGGTCTTGGCAATGGTCGTGTGCGCCAATGCCGGAGACTTGATGCTGAAGCGAGGGATGTCGGACATTGGCGCCGTCCAACTGACGGTTTCGGGTCTTGCGCAAGCGTTCCGGCTGACAGTGACGAGCGGAACGATCTGGGTGGGAATTCTGTTTCTGACCGGCTTCATGCTGAGTTACATGACGGTGCTGAGTTGGGCGGACTACAGTTACGTGATGCCGGCGGGCGCGTTTGGATATGCGTTGCTCACTTTGCTGGCGGTTGTTTTTCTGCATGAGGCCGTTTCGCCGCGGCGCTGGGTTGGTGTTGCTCTGATTTGCGTGGGCGTGTTGCTGGTGGGGCAAACGAAACCACGGACGACGGCGGTTACCAGTGAGGCGGTGGCCTAATGCGTGTCATTCTGGCACTTGCGGTCTTGATTCTTGGCAGCACCGGAGGCGAGATCGCGATCACACACGGAATGAAGGCGACCGGTGAGCCGGCCCGATTGCGCCCAATGGCGTTGCTTCAGTTCCTGGGGCGGGCAGTACGCAATGGTTGGTTCTGGGCGGGCGTACCGCTGATGGCTCTGTCATTTTATTCCTTGCTGGTTTTGCTTTCCTGGGAGCCCATCAGTTTTGTGATTCCTGCATCAGCGCTGAGCTATGTTGTCGGCACGCTGGGCGCCAAGTATATTCTGGGCGAGCAGGTGAGTGCGGCGCGTTGGGCGGGTGTCGTGCTGGTTTGCGCGGGAGTTGCCTTGGTCGCATTGGGCTGACGACAAGCTTTGAAAAAAATATTGAACAACAGTGGGCGACTAGTGATAGCGTGTAGGCAATGGTTTGGTGCCCCCGCGAGATTCCAGGTTTCGGTTGCGGCAACCTATCAAAAAAGTGTGGCATCTGAGCCGAAAAGACAACTTGAATAGTAAGATTCCTGCGTGACGAACGGGATTCGCGCTTTTGGTTTTCGTCTCGCAATGGGGATTCGGGGCGACGGAATGTTGTTGCATACTGTCTATCGGATCGTGCTTGTCCTGGCGGTCGCGCCTCTGGCTTATTACCTTCTATCGCTGTACTGCGTAGTTGCTTATTTCCATGAATTGCGGAAATCGCCTCCCTTGAGTTCCGCGTACTTGCCTCCCGTGAGTATCCTCAAGCCCGTGCGCGGCGTGGACCGCGAAGCTTACGAGAATTTTGCAAGTTATTGCCGGCTCGACTACCCGGAATACGAAATCATCTTCGCAGTGGCAGATCCAGATGACCCCGCTGTACCGGTGATCGAAAGATTGCAGGCCAATTTCGCCGCGTGTTCCATCCGGTTAATCAAGGGTGCAGAGCGAATTGGCACGAACAGCAAAGTGAATAGCCTGTGCCGACTGGTGCAAGAAGCGAAATACGACCTGATGGTGATGAGCGACAGCGATGTGCGCGTGGGTGCCGATTACCTTAAAGTGGTTGCGCCACCGTTTGCAGATCCACAGGTGGGCGTGGTTACCGGTTTTTACCGGTGCATTACGGCGGGCGGGTTCGCGGCAGACTTGGACGCCCTTGGAATGTACTTGGACTCCGCTCCAGGGGCGCTTGTGGCGCGAAGGCTGGAAGGGAAGATGCAATTCGCCTTTGGGTGGACGATGGCGACGACCAAGAAACAGCTGTCGGAGATCGGTGGCTGGGAAGCGATGGCAAATTATCACTCTGACGACTTTGAGCTGGGAAATCGAATCGCGCGCCGCGGCTATCGCGTGGAATTGATGCGCAAGCCGGTGTGGATGGTATTTCCGCAAGAGACGATCGCACAGTTCTTTGGGCATGAACTCCGATGGTCCATTGGGCTGAAAAATGTGCGCCCCACCGGATACCAGTGGCTGGTATTGACGCACGGATTGCCGTGGGCTTTGTTGGCAGCGGGATGCGCGACGCGAGCTGGATGGGAGGGAATTGCGTCGGCGTATCTGATCGCATACCTGGGGCTGCGCCTCGGGCTGGCTTGGACGACGGGCAGCTGGGGCCTGGGTGATGCCGGAGCATGGAAGAAACTGTGGCTCGTCCCGGTGCGCGATGCAATCAATTTTGCCGCATGGGTGGGCGGATTCTTTTCAGAACGCATCCTATGGCGGGGAATTGCTTACCGCGTGAAGAATGGGCAACTCTTCCCAATGACGGGTGCGAGCCTCGCGAACGATGGCGCTGCGCAAGGATTGAGCGCTATTACAAATTCTGAGAATATTACTTAAGACTGCGTATTTGCGGGATTGTGGAAGAAGCGATTCATTCGACAGCAGTTCTGAAGTTCACTATAGCCAGATCATGAGAACGAGCGGGCCAGCGTGACAGCGCACTATGCGATATGGCATGACGCGGTGTTCCTGGTGGCGGCTGCTCCGCTCATTTACTACGCACTTGCGACTCTAGCGGCGCTGCGTTTCTTCCGGCGAGAACGTGCACGAATTCTGGCAGATTACACTCCTCCCGTTAGCGTGCTCAAACCTGTGCGGGGGGTGGACTTCGGCTCCTACGAGAATTTCGCGAGCTTTTGCTGTCAGGAATACAGAGACTACGAGATTTTGTTTGCAGTCAACGACGACGGCGATGCCGCCGTGCCGGTGATCCGCCGAATCATCGCGGAGTTTCCCGAGCGGAGGATCCGCCTGTTTGTCGGCGCGGAGCATCTCGGTGCGAACCGAAAGGTAAACAAACTGGCGCGGCTGGCCCGAGAAGCGCGAAACGAAGTGCTGGTGTTGACCGACGGCGATGTGCGCGTGGGCCCCAGGTTTTTGCGTGAAGTTGTAGCACCGCTTGCGAACCGCAAGACCGGCGCGGTGACTTGCTTCTACCGCGGAATCGCCCAGAAAAATCTTGGCGCGGAAATCGAAGCCGTCGGCGCGTCGAGCGATTTTTTCGCCGGAGTGCTGATGGCGGGCTGGACCGAAGGAATCACTTTCGCGCTGGGAGCCTCCATCGCGACGACCAAGGAATGGCTCGGGAAAATAGGCGGGTTTCAGGCCATAGCGGATACGCTCGCGGACGACTATGAACTCGGCAACCGTATCGCCAAGACGGGCGGCGAGGTTGTTCTCGCTCGCGAAGGCGTCTGGACCATGTATCCCGCGCAGACATTTCGCGGCTTCTGGGACCACCAAGTGCGCTGGGCACGAACAGTGCGATTGTGCAGGCCACTGTCTTACGCGGGACTGCTTTTTACGCAGGGACTGCCTTGGGCGCTGCTTGCGGCTCTTGTCGCGCCGGTGAAGTGGATCGCGGGCGCTTATCTGCTCGCGTATTTGGTGCTGCGTTTTGCGGTGGCGTGGACAGTAGGAGTTTGGGGTGTTGGAGACGAAGTGCTACGCCGCAGATTTTGGCTGGTGCCGCTGCGGGACGCAATCCACTTCGTGATCTGGCTGGCGAGTTTCGGTTCGAATCGTATTCGTTGGGGCAACCTCGAGTATGTGATTCGGCAGGGACGGATGGTACCGGTTGGAGGCGTGGAAAGGCCGGTGGCAAAACCCGCGCAAGATGTTCCACGATCGTAGATTTGCAGTTCCGCAACGCGAGACGCGCGGTTGACGACCGCTGAAAACCCGATTAAATTAGTAAGTAGAATCGTGGGTGCCCCGATCATCGGGAACGCGCTACGGTTCGTTTTTTTCCAGCGACGGGTGGGAGATCGTCCAACGGTAGGACTCCAGATTCTGGATCTGGCTATCTAGGTTCGAATCCTAGTCTCCCAGCCAATCTTCTCTCCGTCTGGACCACCCAAGTTTCCTTCATCGTGAGATGGCCTTTCCGAATTGATGACACATCGGTGAAGAAGCCTCAAGCTGTCTTCTCATGTAGGACACTTGTAGGAATTGACTGACAGCGTGATGAACCATTTTGCGACTCGTTGGCTACTCGCAAAGCCGCTTGCGCTGGCTGGCTTGAGGCGTATTCTCGCTTGCGACAACCGACAAGCTCAGCCGGGTCGGCCCACCAAAGAGCATTAGAAGGCTCGGCCGATTCAAGTTCGCAATCCTCTCTTGGCTTCAGTACGGCAATATGCGGCGAGTATCGAGCGGTTGTCCGGTAGGGTTCGAGAACTGTGGCCACGAAAGATCTCTCCTTGCGCGTTTGGCTCAGCCGCATCCCGCAGAGCCTGCCTTAGTCATTTCCAGCGCATCCGATGAAGAGCTAATCACGCTAATGAAGTCCGGGCGCGGGGAGGCTCTGAGCGCGCTCTTCGATCGCTACTTCCGCCTGGTACTATGCGTCGCTTTGAGAATCCTCAGAGACACCCGAGAAGCCGAAGACCTCATGCAGGATGTATTCCTCGAGATTTACAAGAGGGCGTGCCTGTTTGATGCTGGGATGGGCTGACATGCGAAGAGCGCAAACGGATGCTCAAAAAAGGGATGGAAAGTCTGGGGGACAAGCAAAAAAGGGTGCTGGAGTTGGCATACTCAGAAGGGCTCTTGATTAAGGAGATTGCGGAACGCATGGGCGAGCCGGTCCAACAAGTTCGAAGTTATTACTACCGGGGATTAAAGAAGCTCCGAGAAGTCTTGCAGCAGTTGTACCCGTTTGGATACGGCCTGAGCTACACAACGTTTCACTATGACGAGGTAGAAGCGGAGTCGCCCAAGATTGCGGCCGATGGAACCGTCTCAGTATCCGCGCACCTCACCAACACTGGAAAAGTTGCGGGCGACGAAGTGGTTCAGGTTTACCTCGCGCACCCTGGCGTTGAGGGCGCACCGATTCGCGCGCTGGCGGGATTTCAACGCGTTCACTTGGAGGCAGGTGCGTCTAAAACCATAAAATTCTCCTTGCATGACCGTGATTTGAGCATCGTTGATTCAGACGGCGTGCACCGGATCGTTCCTGGTGAAGTCAAGGTGTGGATTGGGGGAGGACAACCGATCCTGGGACCAGGACAAGGGTCCACTGCCGGTGCGGAGACTCGATTCCAGATTACATCTGGAGCCGTATTACCCGACTAACTTTGGGCCACGGGCTGACGCTCCAATGATGGGTCGCCACGCCCAATTGCATCTGCCGCGACAGAGTCCATTGCTCACCTCTCTTCAATTATTCTTGGAGAGGTGTGGGAATGAGTCGGCATTCAGAAGCGCTCCTGGTGCGCTATGCAGGTGCGTGTAAAGGCCACCTGTGTGAATCAATTGATCGTGGGTTCCTTGCTCTTCGATTACGCCACGGTTCAACACGATGATTCTATCCACCCACTTGAGAGAGGCAATTCGATGTGAGACAAATACAATCGTCTGCTTCGGGAAGTGCTGGGCCAGATTCATAAATATTTGCCGTTCCGAAGGTGCATCAAGAGCAGATGTAGATTCGTCGAGCAGCAAAATCGACGGATTTTGTAGCACCGCACGGGCTAACGCGACACGTTGCCTTTCACCGCCCGACAGCGCGTTGCCTCTCGGGCCCACAGGCGTGTCCCAGCCCCTTGGCAGGCTTCTGAGCAATTCCTTCATATCTGCAATTTCGAGGGCGCGATGAAGTTCCCTTGCCGACGCCAAGGGATTTCCGAGCAGCAGATTCTCCTTCAACGTTCGATCGAAAAGCACGGCATCCTGCAAGAGGTAACAGACCTTGGTTCGCAGGCTCTCTAGGCGGAGATTTCGAACGTCCATCCCGTCGATGTAAACGGCCCCCCGGTGCACGTCATACAAACGGGCAACGAGCTTAACGACAGTGCTTTTGCCACTCCCACTCATGCCCACTAGGGCGACCTTTTCGCCGGGCTCAAGTTTCAGATCGATGCTGTCGAGCACGGGTGCAGCTTCACAGTAGGAAAACGAAACCCCCTCCATTTCCACATAGCCTCGGAGAGGGGAGGGGAAACTCACGGCGCCCGGCATTTCCGGCACACCGGGTGCCCTTTCCGTTACCTCCAGAATGCGCTGAATATTTGTACCCAAGCGGTTCAATTGGGAGTAGATATGCACAGCCGCGCCTAGGGGATCAAATAGTGCGCCCACATAGCTGTAGAAGGCGACCACGCCTCCGATGGTCAAGGCCCCGATAAATACCTGATAGCCGCCATAACCGAGAATCGCTATCGTGCCCAACGCAATGATCCCCATGTAGCAGGCACTGAACAAGACCTCGACCAGCTCACGGTGATTCAACGCCTTCATGCGTTCTCTGGCGCACTGCAGGAAGGCCTCCGTCTGGCTCTTCTCCTGGTGCAGGAGTTGGACTTGGACGACGGACGAGAGATGCTCCTGAAGAAAACTGTTTTCCTTGGCGGCCCTTTCCTGGACCGAATCCGAGGCCCGGCGCAAGGGCCTTTCAAACTTCTTTCGGAAAACAAAGAACAGGGGCATTAGCGGGAGAACCATCAAGGTAAGCCTCGAATCGAGCGTAAACATGGTGCCCATGACGAAGACAGCCTTGAAGGCCGTTTGCAGCACAAACGGCACTAGGTTCGATCCCACTTCGGCGACCTGATCGACGTCCTGTTCCAGGCGATAGAGTCTGTCCCCAACCGGCGTAATTTCGTGGTAATCCGCGGAGAGAAGGTTCATCCGTTCCAGGATGCTGAGGCGCATCCGCAGCACCAGCTTCTGAATCGTTCGAAAATTTACGAGTTGCGCAAACGTAAAGAAGCCGAGCCGGAAAACGTATAGGACGAAGAATCCGCAGGCCGCGAAGACCAAGAGACGAAAGTCTTTTTTTGGAAGAACGCGGTCAATCAGCCACTTCATGAGCAACGGGTCGAGGAGGAACATCAAGCTGCTTAGAACAACCAAGACCACGCTCGAGGAATAGGCAGGCAAAAGTGGCCGCATTTGATGAATGAACCACCTTGCCTGCGCTTTAAAAATTGGATTCAAAAAATTCTCCGTTTTTATGAATAGTCAACTGACTTAATTCCGGCGCTAAGAAGCTCCGAAGGGCGACGAGTTCGTGCGGGCTGGAAAGGGCGGGGTGGATGGTTTTTTCTAAGTGTGTTTGAGAGCTCCCTTGACCTCCGTTCAATTCTGAATCGTACAATTGGATGTGCATTGCTATCTGGGTCTATAACGAAATCGGCGAGCCTGAGCTCTTCGCAGGGAAGCCATATGTCATGCCGCAATATCTCTCCCGCGCCAGATTCGCCTGAATTCGATCGGGCTTACGCGGAACTGTTTCAGGAAGCTTCTGGTGAAGTTGCTAACGTGCCGATATCCAGCGTCCACTGCAATCGCTTTGACGGGTGCATCTGTTGTTTGTAATTGCCGTGCGGCCACGTCGAGGCGCTTTTTCTTTGCGTATTCCTTGATGCCTATGCCGGTGCACGTTTTGAAGAGGCGGCGTGCCTGACGCGCTGACATACATAATTGAAGCTGCTTGCAGATTTGCTCGAGATTCCACCGAATATTTGCCGGGTCACTATCGATCAAATCTATGAGTTTTTGGACCCGCCAGTCCTCCTTGACCGGGCTCACTGGCAGCATGAATTGGCTGGGGAAAAGTAAGTCGAGAAAGCTGCGCACTGTACCCCAACTCTGAACAAAAGGTCTCTCGTAAATCATCAACCTTGCCTCCTAGGTTTCACGATCTCCAAGTACTGAGAAGACTCCGAATCCGCTGGGCCAAAAACTCCGTTTGAAAATAAACAGGGAGTGTTCATTCCGGGCGCTCATTCCAAGCCCATGGACAAAATGCCAGATTCATTTAAGGAATTACGACGGTGCAGCGGTATGTTGAGGAACACTCCGGTGGACCAACCCTGCCTTCTCGAGTTTCTCCAGATGCTCGGCGATGTCAGCTTCCAATCTTTCAGGGGGTGCATCGAACTGTTTGCGCAGCGAATCGATCAGATCCTGAAAGGTAGAGCCTCCGTGGCGTGATTCAAGGGCGTTCCAAGCCTTGGCTGCTACAACATTCAGGCTGTAACACAAGCCCTTTTGAATATCCAATATCACGGCACCATCCTGAGTGTAGGTGGAGCGAGCAGAGTTAGACACTTTCCAGACAGAATTCGGAATTGCTTTCATAATTACATCTCCTGGTTTTGTTTAGTCTGTAGTCGTCCAAATATAGCTATGACCACCAACCATCGCCTTCCTAGGGAAGGTTGTACTCTATCGTTAATATTTGCAAACAAGCACTGGCTGGACTGCCAGGGATTGAAGGGCTTGGGGGCTTTCCTGAAGAACAACTTAGTCGGTTGTCCGCGCGCTGTCGAGCGATGTAACTAACTCTTTACAACAATAAGCTCGCGCTCAACGCAGCACTGTCGGATTGTATTGGCGAAGCATTTTCGGCGCAAGTATTTTTTCGATTGGTACTAGAACTTATGAGGCGTATTCATTTCAACTGCCCTGTTTCGTGAGCAAGAATGCCAACTCTTGGCGGCTCAGGCATTCTTGCAAAAAAGAGCGCCCCGATTCCAATCGCCGCCAAGGCTGAGTTAATCTCGAAAGCAATCTTATAGCTTTGCAACAGGTCAAATAGTTTCCCGCCCAAGTAACCAGCCGGTGAGCAAAAGAAAGCTGCGACCAGCAGCATCATTCCACTCACCTTAGGAAAAGCCACGGGTCCGTAGTAGTGGCCTGTGACTGTATTGAAGCAAATAAACGTCCATCCAAATCCCGTGCCATAAAGAATCGCGGCGGTGTAGGCGATCCACAGTGCTTCCGGAGAAACGCGAATTGCCAGGAAAGATCCCAGGAAATAACAGCAGAAACCCAGCATGAACGCGTAGCGCCCTTCCATTGCGTCCATTAACCAGCCTCCGATCAACCGGCCGAAAACGGCTCCCAGCGTGAAAAGACCCATAGCGAATGCGGCGTCTGCTGGACGAACGCCAGCTCCTTTCAAGTGCAGCAGCCAATGGGCGGTAAAGAAAAAAAACGGGAATTGGCACGCAATCGCGCCAATGAGAATCATCCAGTAGGCTCGTGTTCGATAAGCCTGGTGTGGCTCCCAAGGAAATTTTGTAACCCGGGCAGATGCCGAGGTCGAATCCGCCGATGGGGCTGCATCCGGTCCGCCGTCCACCATTTGACCAAGGTCTTCGGGACGTTCTCTCACAAAGAGAAACGCTACAATTGCAGACAAAACGGAAACGGCTGCCACAATCGCCCACGCTTGCCGCCAATTTCCTCCATTTCCGGTGAGGATTCGATTGATCGTCGGTGCAACGAAAAAGCCCGCAAATCCCGAAGCGGACAGCGTCACCGCCATGGTCCTTCCCCGATAGCGGCTGAACCATCGGGTGACCGCGGTCGCCGCCGGAATGATGGTCCCGAAACTGATTCCCATTGCTGCCAAGATTCCAAATCCCACCCAATAGTGCCAAGGCCTGGAAGTGATAAGGGAAAGCCACAGAGCCCCGGCAAGAATCAGTGCAGAGCCAATGCCGAAAGTCTTACGAATGCCCCAGCGAACAATAGACGCTCCCACAAGGATGGACGGAATGCCTACGAAGATATTTAGGACCGTAAATCCCAGGCCGAAGGCGCTGCGGCTCATGGGGATTTCCTTCAGCATATAGGTGTTGATGACTGCTCCGCCATAAAGCGGAAATCCCATGTTGAGGAAATCCAGAAGCCAAAGAATGAAAACCAGCTTCCAGCCATAGAACTCTCGTTGCGCGGTCATATCTATTCTTGTCCGTGGCCCAGTCCGGGCGTGCTGTTCTCTTCGAATTGCAGACAACAAAGAGCCTGGAGGATACCAGGTTCCTGAGAAATCAGTGAAACACGGAGCCACCGTGAAATCCATGAGCACGGGGCGACATCAATCGAAAGCGCAGCGCGTGAAACTCTCTCGCTCAGACCGCACGTCGTCACCACGCAGCTCGCGCAGAGCGTAAGTCACAAATTCAGCAGTGACTCTCTTGCGCCAGGTCATATCGAAATCGGTGTTGTCGAGCGGCTTGGCGATTCGAGCCGCAAGCGCGGCGGCTTCTTCGATGGTCTTCTGGTCTAAGGGGCGGCCTAGTAGCGATTTTGCACCGTCTGTAGCGGCTAGCGGACGGCAAGCAGCCGAAGACGCACAGCTGCTGCAACGGATAGCACGGGAAAGTCGAACGATCCCCGCCGACGCAATTTCCAATAGGTGCTTTTCCATCCGTGCAAACTATCGAGCGAGACTTCGGCAAGGATTTCATCAGGCCTGCGCTTGATGTAGTCGATCCCATCGTTGTTGTACAAATCGGCGAGTAGGACTTCGCGTTCTTCCGAGCGCGACACTAGTCTGACTCGTGCGCCGAGCGCCATCAGAGCCGGGCCTGTATCAGTGGATGAAACGGCCATGCACTTCGAACTTCCGGGAGCGACCCAGCAAGTAGTGCCGTCTTTTTTCAGGCAGAAGTTGATCGACTTTCTCCACTCATAGCTTTGATCGTAGTAGTTGCACCGAGTATCGAGGCAAATGTTGCCGCCGAGCGTGGCCATGTTGCGAATCTGCGGGGTGGCTACAAGAGAAGCCGCTTGCGCCAGCGCCGTCAATCCATTTCGAAAGCGCCGGTCTGCCGCGATTTCGGAGAGTGTGAGGCAAGCGCCAAGCCGCGACCCGGAATCGTTCAACGCTACGCAGTTCATGCTTTCAATGTGGCGTAGGCTCATCAGCATCCGCGGAACCTGTTGGCGCCGTTTCATGTTAGGTAGCAGATCTGTCCCGCCGGCAAGGGGCATAGCGTTAGCTCGCTCGCCGTCCAGAATGCTCGCAGCCTCTTCTAGCGTACGCGGCGCACGGAATTCGAACAGAGGCAGCCGCATCATGACGTGAGTACCTTTTCTTTCTTTGACACCGTCCTTGTGCGTCGCGGAACGTCATTAACTGCGTTGCCGTCGCCGCCTTCCCAAGGCGGGGGGACGCGTAGTGCCTCCGGCCAATTAATATGTGGAAAATGACTTGGGCCGAAACGCGGCTCGCGTCCCGCCTTTTTTTCGGCAAGGGCTTTCATAATTTTTTCAGGAGTAATAGGAATTTCGTCGATGCGCACCCCGACAGCGTCGTACACGGCATTGGCAACCGCCGGCATGATTGGCAGGAGCGGGCCCTGCCCTGCCTCCTTTGCGCCGAATGGGCCCTGAGGATCAGGTTCTTCGATCAGTTCGGTGATCACTTCGGGCATGTCCAGGGACGTAGGGCTCTTGTATTCGAGGATCGAAGGAAACTTGTGCACCAGCGCATGAGAAAGTTTTCTCGGAAGGCGCCGGAATTCCTGCTCTTCCATCAGTGCTTCACCGAGTCCCATGTAGACGCTGCCTTCGACCTGACCACGCGCGAGCGTAGGATTTAAAGCGCGGCCGATGTCATGCGCGATCCAAATTCTTGGGACAGTGACCCAACCCGTCACGGGATTTACTTCGACTTCGACAACGGCTGCCGAATAGGAATATGTGGGAGACGGCCCTACGCCGCCGCCTTTGTAAAGCGCGGGAGATTTCGGCGGCGTATAAGAGCCTACCGTGCCAATCGTGCCGAAGCGAGCTTCCGCGATACAAACAGCCTCTTCAAAGGGGATGCCTTTTTCGGGCGCAACGGAGTCGAATACGCGCTTGTCAGCAAAGCTCAGCCGTTCTTTGGGTACTTCGAGTTTTTCTGCCACGCCCTCTGCAATGATTGCTTTTCCTCGCTCCGCGGCCTGCAACGCTGCATTTCCTGCCATCAGCGTCACGCGGCTTGAGTAGGAACCAAGATCCACTGGCCCAAGGTCCGTGTCACCGGTGAATAGCCGAATGTCGAATGGATTGATGCCCAAAACTTCTGCGACGATTCCAGCAAGGACATCATCTGAACCTTGTCCGATCTCCGTCGCGCCGCAGAAAATGCTGACGCCGCCGCTGCGGTCAAATTTTAATTGAACCCCAGAGTGCGGCATCTTGTTCCAGTAAATGGGAAGTCCCGCGCCGGTCAGGTAGGCGGAGCAGGCCAATCCCACACCGCGGCCCTCGGAGAGTTTTCGGAATTTGTCCTTCCACCTGGACGCTTCAACGACGCGGCGAATGCACTCGGAAAGGTTGACGGTTCCAAGGCGGAAGAAGTTCGCCGTCACCGCGTTTGGTGATTCCACGATATGCAAACGTAAGTTCGCTGGATCAATCTTGAGCCTCTCGGCGATTTTGTCGAGCTGCACTTCTTGACCGAAGCGTGGTTGAGGGGTGCCGTGTCCGCGCTTTGGTCCGCAGGGCGGTTTGTTCGTGAAGGTGCGGCAACCTTGGTAGCGATACCGAGGGACATGATATGTAGTGGTTTGCAACGCGCCGGCGTAGAACGTGCTTGCAACTCCGTACGAGCCGTAGGCGCCGCCGTCGATTAACGTCTGTAAATGCATTCCTGTGATCGCGCCGTCCTTCTTGACGCCGGTCTTGAATTTCATCAGGATGGGATGTCGGCCACGATGGCAGTAAAAAACCTCTTCACGCGTCAAGCAAATCTTGACAGGCCGATCGAGAATGAGCGCAGCTTTAGCCACGACGATTTCGTGATTGAACGGATCGCTCTTCCCGCCGAAACCGCCGCCGTTGGGCGTGGCGATCACGCGAATATGCGCAGCCGGCATTTCCAGAACTTTCGCCAGTGCACGGTGAAGGTAATGCGGAGTCTGCGTGCTGGACCAAATGGTCAGCTTTCCATCCTGGTCTTTGATGGCGACCGAAGCATGCTGCTCGATGGGAAGATGGGTATTCCCCTGAAAGAAAAAAGTGTCCTCAAAGATCTCATCGGCTTCGGCAAAGCCTTCTTCCACGTTGCCAAACTCCAATGCCACCAGCTTGTGAATGTTTCCCTGTTCGCCGTACTCGTGGATGCGCGGTTCTGGAGTCGCCAGAGCTTCTTTGGGATCGGAGATGGTCGTCAGGATTTCATAGTCGACGTCGATCAAGTCGAGCGCTTCGAAGGCCGTCAGCTCCTCGCGCGCGATGACCGCAGCGACGGGATCTCCAACGTGCCGCACGTGGTCGACGCAAAGAGCCTGTTCGTCCTGGCTGACGGGAAGAATTCCGTACTGGATAGGAACATCTTTCCCCGTCAGGACTAGATACACTCCAGGGTGAGCGACAGCGCGAGACGTGTCGATTCTTCGGATGCGCGCGTGGGGATGAGGAGAGCGTAGAAGTTTGCAGAACGCCATTCGGGGCAGGAAAATGTCGTCGGCGAAGCGCGTTTGGCCGGTCACTTTTGCGCGAGCATCAACTCGGCGCCGAGGGACACCGATCACGCGAAGGTCATCCTCGTTGGCTCTTGGAGAGCCAACTCGGGTGACTCGCGGATCCTCTTCATTCGGCATGCGCCCTCCCGGCGACTGTCTACGCCCACAGCGGGCAAATCAGGTTGCAGAAGTTTTCTGATCCGCGATCTTCAGCATCGCGGCTTCGACGGCTTCGAAAATCTGAAGATAGCCCGTGCAGCGGCACAAGTTGCCGGAGATGGCCTCGCGGATTTGATCTCTCGTGGGGTGCGGATTTTGATCCAGCAAAGCTTTCGCCGTCACCAAAATTGCCGGCGTGCAATATCCGCACTGCGCCGCTCCAAGATCGGCAAATGCATCTTGCAAAGGATGAAGATGTCCGTCTTCCCCGAGGCCTTCCACCGTCAAGACTTGTTTTCCACCGCACTCGAGCGCCAGCACGAGACAGGAAAGCACAGGCTTGCCGTCCAGAAGAACGGCGCAGGCGCCGCATTCTCCGAGTTCACAGCCGTGCTTCGTGCCTGTATGGCCGAGATCCTCGCGCAGGACCTCCAGCAGAGTCTTGTACGGTGCAAAGGAGGCGTCTGTCTCTTCGCCGTTCAGCATGAATCGTATTTGTGAGGTCTTTTGTGATTCGATGGGTAGCATGGTCACGTTCAATCACCCGCGAAAGAAATTCTCGATTGAGTCCGGCACTCTTGCCTCCCGAGGACCAGGAGTGTTCAAAGAGCGATTCGATTCTTTCCCTGCAGGAAGCCGATAAGAGGCACCAGGTTTGGCGAGCAGACCTCGGATCAGATAGTCCGCAAACTTCTCAGCGATTTCCGCTGAAGTTAGCGGCCCTTCCGGGTTAAACCACTGCACGCTCCAGTTCAGACTTCCCAGGATGGCGCGCACTGTAAGCGCCGGGTCGCACGACGCGAATTCACCCGAACGCATGCCCGCGACGATCAAATTCCGGACGCCCGCTTCATACTTGTCGCGTTTGGCTACCAGATAGCGTTGCTGGCGAGGCGGCAGGGCAGTGGTCAAAAGATGCGCTGCAGAACCCTCGACTTCATCGAGTACGCATCGCAAATGCGAGACAATTATCATGCGCAGCTTGATTGCCGCTCTGGTTCTCATGCGGCGAGCTTTGTCAAGTGCTTCGATCATGCGATCCAGAGAATTGTCCTGGCAGAAGAAGAGAATGTCGTGCTTGCCTCCGAAGTAGTTGTAAAGATTTGCCGGGGAAAGCGCAGCAGCCGCGGCAATGTCGCGCATGCCGGTCTCGGCAAATCCGCGCACGCGAAACTCTTTCCCCGCAGCGCGCAAGATTTCCAGGCGCCTCGCAAGGTAGCGCCGTCTAAGATGGCCGTTTCTCTTACTCGCCTGGCTATAAATTGACTTCATCGTCCGAGTCCACGCCGACAAGGTTGCACGAGACACCAACCAATTCTCACGCTTTGGGGCGCACCTGTCAATGAATAGTGAACAGGAGTTCAGAAAATGAACGGCTGTTCATCATGTGTCAGCCAAAACGCTATGAAAGGATTGCTCGAAGGGCCGCTCATCGCGGAAACAGCCGCGCTGCATTGTCGTACAAGATCTTGCGCTTTGCCGCGGCCCCAATTGGCAGAGCATTGAACTTTTCAATGTTTCCCTTGATCGCCGGGACGCCGGGCCCGGGCCAGTCCGTACCCCACAAGACTTTATCAGCCACGTCTTCGATTCGCGGAAAATATTCCATCAGTTTCTGGGGCGGGATTCCGGAAATATCCATGTACAAGTTCTTGTGCCGCCGCACGAGGAAAAACGCTTCGTTCATCCAGAGTGGTCTGCCACCGTGCGCGAGAATGACCACGAGATTTGGATAGTCGATGCACACGTCGTCACAAAGCATCGGTTGCGAATGAAGATTTCTCGCGCCGGGGAAAATGGAAGTCCCGGTATGAATCATGATCGGCATTCCGTTTGTTTGAGCACGCTCGTAAATGGCCGCAAGACCGTGATTGCCGTCCATGTAATCGTTGGGCGAAATCACTTGATGCGAGGGATGAATCTTGATCGCCCGAATTCCAAGTCTTGCAAGACGATCCACTTCCGCGCCTGCATCCGGAACCGTTCCTGGCAGCACTCCGCCGAACGCGATGAGACGATCGGGCGCTGTGCTGCAATACTTGGCGCTCCAGTCATTCACTTCCGGAGTGAAACCGATAATCTTTGGCGCGACATAGTTGATCAGCCCGGCGCGCTCTACTCCCAGAGTGTCCAGAAAAGCGAGGAATGCTTTTGGATCGGCGCAATAGCGTTCAACATCGGCGTAGTCCTTGCGGCCTTGTTTCATCAACTCGTGGGCGGATTGTTTCATCATGTGATAAGGCATGATGTGGATATGAATGTCTATGATCGGTTGCAGGGACCACCGCCTTTGCTGAGGCTCGCGTCTAGTCTAAATTAGACTAGTTGAAACGTACGTACTCAAAATTCAAAGGTTGATTGTTTATCCCGCGCGCTGGCGGTGCAATCCAATTCGCAAACTTGCCCGGTTCCACAACCCGTCCGCTCATCAGCGACTGGACGTACGCATGATCCTTGGAATTCGGAAGCCATTCGGATTCGTGGTTCTTCCAAGCCTCTTGGCTCAGGACTTCTCCATCAGGGCTTATAAAGTGTCCAGCGAAATTGCCAATCGCGCGGTGAAAGCCTTTGTGGGGCAAGGTCAACCGGAAGGGAATGCCAATGGTATCGATAATCCGTTGCCAGCGGCCAACTCCATCAGCAATCTCGTCGATGTAGTCATCGCGGAGGCGTTCGTTCAACGCCGTCAAGGCCGGCACATTTTTCTTGATGATTGTTCCGCCCACGACTTCAGAGACAGGGTATTCCGCATCCGTCAGCACGTGGTCGTCATCCAGTTTGGTTTCCCGGAAGCGTCCTTTGAGGCCGCTGGTGAAATAGTTAGCGGCGTTTGAAGAGACATCGGACCCGTAAAGATCAAGCGTCACGCTGTAGTGAAAATTCAGATATCTCTGAATCGTTTGCAGATCGATGACTCCCAGCGCACGCACGTCTGACGGATCCTCCACTTTGTGTTCCTTCATCACTTCGCAAGTCCGCTGAATGATGCGGCCGACTCCGGTTTCACCGACAAACATGTGGTGGGCTTCCTCGGTCAGCATGAAGCGGCAAGTGCGGGCCAGCGGATCAAATCCGGATTCCGCGAGCGCGCAAAGTTGAAACTTCCCATCACGGTCAGTGAAAAAGGTAAACATGTAAAAGGCCAGCCAGTCTGGCGTAGGCTCGTTGAATGCGCCGAGGATGCGCGGATTATCAGCGTCTCCAGACCGCCGCGCCAGCAAGGATTCGGCTTCCTCGCGGCCATCACGCCCAAAGTAGCGATGCAGCAAGTACACCATGGCCCACAGGTGGCGCCCTTCTTCGACGTTTACCTGGAAAATGTTCCGCAGGTCGTACATCGAGGGACAACTTGCCCCCAGCATCCGTTGTTGTTCCACGGAAGCCGGTTCCGTATCGCCCTGCGTAACGATCACACGGCGTAAGGTCGAGCGGTATTCGCCGGGCACTTCCTGCCAGGCCGGCTGTCCTTTGTGAATCCCGAAACTCACTTCGCGCTTCTCGTCGCGCGGCTGCAGGAAAATCCCCCAGCGGTATTCGGGCATCTTCACGTAGCCGAATTGCGCCCAGCCGTCGGGTTCCACGCTGATGGCTGTTCGCAGGTACACTTCATAGTTGTGGCTCTCGTTCGGCCCCATGTCATACCACCAGCCCATGTAGGCAGGCTGCCAGTGCTCAAGGGCGCGCTGCAGGACGCGGTCCCTGCCCAAATCGACGTTGTTCGGGATTTTTTCCGTGTAATTAATCATTGCGATTCCCCCAGGGCTCCAGACTCAAACCCGTTCATTCACACTCTTTCCCAATTGAATTTCACCGGCGCTCCAGTTCCATACACTTTGAGGGCACCGCTCGCACCGACGGCATTCGGGCGGTTGAAAATCCAGTTTTGCCAGGCGGATAGCCGGCCGAAGATCCGCGTTTCCATCGTTTCTCCGGGTCCGAATCGCAGATTTGCTTCAAGTCCCGTCAGAGCATCGGGCGATTGCGCGGCGCGCGATTCGATGGCTTGGCGAATTTCATCTTCCCAGTCGAGATCATCGGGCGCGGCCGTAACCAAGCCGGCGTCGAGCGCCTCACGCGCAGAGAGGTTTTTTCCAATCCCTGAGCGCAAATTGTCGATATGCGTCTCATCGTTGTAGAATCGCGCTGTCAGCCGAGAGAGCTTGTTCACCATTGGGAGCGCCCCGAAATTCATTTTTGAAAGCGTCATGCTTGGGGCATCCCCGCTTTCCTGCGTATCGCGCATGTAGACGCGGTCGGCTGCGAGAGCCAATTCCAGCAATGTGCCGGCAAAGCAGGATCCGGGTTCAACGAGTGCATAGATGGAACGGGACGTGACGTCGATGCGCGCAAACGTTCGTCGCATCATTCCCAGAACTTCGCGAACGAACCAATTCCGCTGGTGATTCAAAAGGAATTCGTCGATCGCAAGAACGACGTCTTTGTTTCCGGTAGTTTTGAAAATCCAAAGCCCCAAATCCAGTTCGTTGGCACGTAGATTCAGAATGGCATCATCCAGCGCACACGCCATTTGCAGCGGCCACCAATTCGCACCTGCTGCAATAACCTTTTCCAATGTATCTTCGGCAATGCAGTCCGGAGCGCGGACCGTAATGGTTGCAGTACGTGCTTCGCGATTACATTGCACTTCGACGTATTCGTAGTGCAGCCCGGCTTCATTGATTGTGCGCTTCAGCGGCGTCAGAGCTACTCCCTTTGCTCCAGCAGGCCGATCGCTCTCTTCAGCAAGTTTCAATGCGCGCTGTTTGATCTGCTCTGCAAACTGCTGGGGCTTGACGGCGTCATCGACCAGCCGCCACTCCTTTGCGCGTTGACCGCGAACACCGTCCGAATTCGTGCAGAACATGTCGGCATGATCGCGGCGTACTTTGCGCTTGTCCGTCACCCGTGTCAGTCCGCCCGTTCCCGGCAAAACGCCAAGCAACGGCAGCTCCGGGAGACTAATCGCCGAAGAACGATCGTCCACAAGAATGATTTCGTCGCATGCCAACGCCAGTTCGTAACCACCTCCGGCGGTAGTTCCATTGCAGGCGGCGATAAACTTCAGCCCGGAGTGCTCGCTGGCGTCTTCGATGCCGTTCCGCGTTTCATTTGTGAATTTACAGAAATTTACCTTCCACGCATGCGAGGCCAGCCCGAGCATGTAAATGTTAGCTCCGGAGCAAAATATGCGATTCTTTGCGCTGGTGATGATGACCGAGCGAATCTCCGGATGTTCGAATCGAATGCGCTGTAGCGCATCGTGCAGCTCGATGTCCACGCCGAGATCATAGGAATTCAATTTCAGCTTGTAGCCCGGGCGAATTCCGCCGTCTTCGGCTACATCCATCGTCAACGTCGCCACCGGGCCGTCAAACGCGAGACGCCAATGCTTGTATCTCGAAGGATCGGTCTGAAAATCAACAGCCTCTTGCTTGGCCTTAGATTCTTGAGTCGCGACAACATCCACGAGATCCTCCTACAGCAAATTCGCTTGCAATGATGTCTTCAATCTAGAAAAACTTTCTTCCACGGAACTGCACGAAGTGTCGAGCTCCATGTCCGCTTGCCGGTAGAGCGGCTCCCGAGCCTCGAGTATCCGCCGCAGGTCTTCCATTGCCTGATTGTTCCCCGCGATAGCGCGAAAATCCCCCTGCTCAAGCACGCGCGACATGTGCTCCTCCGGCTGGGCCTTAATCCAAATCGTGTAGCAATGCGCGAGGAGGTAGTCAAAGGTTTCTTTTTCAGAAACCATTCCTCCACCCACAGACAAAACCGCGCTTTCGTGCTCACTGAGCACTTTCGTTAGGGTGCGCTGCTCGATTGCTCGATACCCGGATTGTCCATAGAGCGAAAATATTTCTTCGAGGGGCATTCCCGTTTGCCTCTCAATTTCGCCGTCCAGTTCGATGAAAGGGACGCGCAACTCCAGTGCCAGTTTCGATCCCAGCGTTGACTTGCCGGCTCCTCGCAGCCCAATCAAGGCGATACGCTTGCGGCGCGCGCACTCCCCTGGGCTGAAGTCGCGCATCAGGCGAAAGACCACATCCTCAAGGCGATGATTCGGGAGTCGTTCAAGGAATCGCCGGATCACCTGTTTTTCGGCGGTCTCTTCCGCTTCAGGCGCAAATAACTCGGCAAGCGAAGCGTGCAGAGCAGCCGCAATCCTGCGCAGCAATACGATCGAAACGTTTCCTTCTCCCGCTTCGAGCTGCGCGAGATGACGTTCCGATACGTCCGATTCCTGCGCTACTCTCTTGCGCGTTATTCCGCGGAGGTTACGAAGTTGACGGACTCGCTTCCCAAGGAAGAGAAGGAAATCTTCATCGGGAATTGACGTGGTCCAGTGTAGACTCACGACCTTGGAATTCGGGCTTGCAGATGTGCTCATGAGTTGCAACCGAATATGCATTATAATACATATGCCGATGGTGGCGTCAACGCAGTTACTGGTTCTCGCCCGGAGTTTTCCATTAATTCAGCGCAACAGTTCCGAATAACACGTTCATAATCATTATGTTACAAATAGCCGTAGAGTGCGAGACATTTCAATAAAGACCCTACTTCAACTGACCTAGACATGCAGTATTATTCCGAGTTCTCTGTGCGTTCAGGATTTGGTTTTTCACCTTTGGATGCTTATCCCGGGGCCGTGCTATTGAATCTAAAGGAGGCACTGCAATGAAGCTGCTTAACTACGTGAATGGTCAATGGCGCGAGGGCACCGGCCCTGGCGAGACCCTTATTGATCCGGTCACCGGAGAGGAGCTAGCGAAGATATCTTCGCAGGGCATCGACATCGAAACTGCTCTCGTGTTTGCACGAACTCGCGGGGGACCCTCTCTTCGTCAGTTCACCTATGCTCAGCGCGCTGAAATGCTGGGCAAGATCGCCGATGCCCTGGCGGCAAACCACGACGAATATTTTCGGATCTCACTCTTGAACCTTGGAGCAAACCAAGCCGACGCGTCCTTCGATGTGGACGGCGCGATTTACACCATGAAGTACTACGCGAAAATCGGCCGTGCGCTGGCGGAGGGAAAGATGTTGAAGGAAGGCGCCCCTATTCCGCTGTCGAAGACTAACGCGTTTGCCGGGCAGCATTTTCTGATGCCTGCAAAAGGCGCGGCCGTTTTCATCAATGCATTCAACTTTCCCGCCTGGGGTCTCTGCGAAAAGGCTGCGCCCGCACTGCTGTCTGGTGTCCCAGTTGTGGTGAAGCCTGCTTCCCCCACGGCCTGGCTGACCCATCGAATGGTAGAAGATGTCGTGAAAGCAGGGATCTTGCCGGAAGGGGCAATTTCTATCGTCTGTGGTTCTGCTCGCGACTTATTGGGCCATGTTCGGGAAGAGGACATCGTTTCCTTTACAGGCTCAGCGGATACCGCCGCGCGCATTCGGTCTCATGTGAATGTCCTGCGCCGTTCCGTTCGGGTGAACATTGAGGCTGACAGCATCAACTCCGCTATTCTCGGGGCCGATTGCTCTCCCGGGACGGATCTGTTCGACCTTCTTACAAAAGAAGTTGTCCGAGAGATGACCCTCAAGGCCGGCCAGAAGTGCACGACCATCCGCCGCGTCATGGTTCCTCGCCAGCATCTCAAAGCCTTTGGTGATGCCGTCGCGGCACGCCTGGCTTCGATGAAAGTGGGTAATCCCAGGAACTCCGAAGCGAAAGTGGGCCCCGTCGTGAACAAAGGGCAGCAGTCCTCTTGCTTTGAAGGACTGGCCAAATTGAAAGAGGAATGCGAAGTACTCTTTGGCGGCGACAAGGATTTCCAGCCTCTAGATGCCGATCCACAAAAGTCCGCTTTTGTTCAACCTGCACTTCTGTCTTGCAAGAATGGGCTCGATGCAAAATATGTTCATGACCTCGAAGTTTTCGGCCCGGTGGCGACTCTTGTGCCTTACGAAGGTCTGGGGGACCTTATCGCCATCACGCGCCGAGGGTTAGGGTCACTCGTTGCCTCGGTTTTTTCCGACGACGCGAGTTTCATCCGTGAAACAATCCTTGGAATTGGCGACCTCCATGGAAGAATTCTGGCAATTAATTCAGCCGTCGGTGCGCAGCATACGGGTCACGGCAACGTCGTGCCCAGCTGCTTGCATGGAGGTCCCGGCAGAGCTGGGGGCGGCGAAGAACTTGCCGGTTTGCGCGCCTTGTTGCTTTACCATCGCAGATTCGCTGTACAAGGACCCGTTGATTGCGTCACTGACTTGACTGGACTCTGTGCCGACACTGCCTCTTTGTATTCGTAAACGCGCTGCCTTCTCTAAGGAAAATGCGACCATAGCCTGAAACTTTTTGCCGAGGGCCATCCAACTATGCCACGAACCCAGACGACTGAAGACCGCCGGCTCGAAGAAGCGCGCGCCCGCAAGAAGCATTGGAAGCGCTGGGGGCCCTATCTTTCTGAGCGGCAGTGGGGAACGGTCCGCGAGGATTACAGCCCCGGCGGCACGGCTTGGGAATATTTTCCGCACGACCACGCGCGTTCGCGCGCCTACCGCTGGGGAGAAGACGGCATCGGCGGGATCAGCGACCGTCACCAGATGATGTGTTTCGGACTGGCGCTTTGGAATGGGCGTGACTCCATCTTGAAAGAGCGGCTCTTCGGCCTCACCGGAAATCAGGGCAATCACGGCGAGGACGTGAAGGAGTATTACTTCTACCTCGATTCAACTCCGACTCACAGCTACATGCGCATGTTGTACAAGTATCCGCAAGCCGAATTTCCGTATCAGACTTTGCTCGATGAGAATCGCCGCCGGGGACGCAGCCAGCCGGAATTCGAATTGCTCGACACCGGTGTTTTTGGTGAAAACCGCTACTTCGACCTCTTCGTTGAATACGCCAAAGCCGACGTCGAGGACATTCTGATCCGAATCAGAGCGGTGAATCGCGGACCGGAATCCGGCAAGTTGCACCTGCTGCCCCAATTCTGGTTTCGAAACACATGGGCCTGGGGCAGGGACCTACGCCGCCCGGTAGCCCGAAAAGCCGCTTTCATACCTGGAAGTGCCTGTGCGGAATTACAACATTGGCAGTACGGCAAGCGCTGGCTGCTGTGCGGCGGGCAGCCCGAGTTGCTTTTCACGGAAAATGAAACGAATAGTGCGCGCCTCTTCAGTGTAGGAAATCGATCACCCTATGTGAAAGACGCTTTCCACGAATATGTGATTCATGGCAACAAAGCCGCGGTCAACCCCGGGCAGATGGGAACGAAAATGGCTGCCTATTACTTGTTGCAACTTGCCCCCAGCCAGTCCGCCACTCTCAAACTGCGACTCACCGATATAGAACCTCTTAGCGGGATGGACCCGAACTCCGCAATGGTCGGGATCATCTCGTCGCCCGGACACGCTGAGCGCGCCGAAGGCATTCCCGCCACCAATGACTTTGAAGCCGGATTCGACGGACTTTTCGCAACGCGCCAAAAAGAAGCTGAAGAGTTTTACGCTGCAAGGATTCCCAAAGACCTTTCCGCGGACGCGAAGGCCGTGATGCGGCAATCGTTTTCAGGAATGCTCTGGTCCAAGCAGTTTTATCACTACGATGTTCGAACTTGGCTCGAAGGCGATCCTGGTGTCCCCCCGCCACCCCCAGCGCGCTGGCACGGCCGCAACAAGGAATGGACGCATCTTTACAACGAAGACATTCTGTCCATGCCGGATAAATGGGAATATCCGTGGTACGCAGCGTGGGACCTCGCGTTTCACTGCATTCCCCTGGCGCTCGTCGATCCCGATTTCGCCAAGGAGCAGCTCATCCTTCTTTTGCGCGAATGGTACATGCACCCCAACGGCCAATTGCCCGCCTACGAATGGGCTTTCAGCGATGTCAACCCTCCGGTTCATGCCTGGGCCGCATGGCGTGTTTACAAAATCGAGCGGCGCATGCGCGGTGTGGCCGACCGCGGTTTTCTCGAAAGGGTGTTTCATAAATTACTCTTGAATTTCACCTGGTGGGTCAACCGCAAGGATCCCGACGGCGCGAATATCTTTGAGGGAGGATTCCTCGGCCTCGATAACATCGGAGTCTTTGACCGCTCCGCGCCTCTCCCGACCGGAGGCCACCTCGAACAGTCTGACGGGACCAGTTGGATGGGCATGTACTGCCTCAATATGCTGGCGATCGCCCTGGAATTGGCCAAAGAAGATCCTGCTTATGAAGACGTCGCCAGCAAGTTTTTCGAGCATTTCGTTTACATCGCTCGCGCCCTGAACGATTTCGGCGTCGGCGGAATGTCCCTCTGGGACGATGCCGATGGCTTTTACTATGACGTCTTAAAGCTTCCGAACGGAGAAGAGCATTTCTTGAAAATCCGTTCCATGGTTGGATTGATCCCGCTATTTGCAGTAGAAACTCTCGAGCCGGAGATCGTCGATCGCCTTCCTGGTTTCAAGCGCCGCATGCAATGGTTTATTGACAATCATCCGGATGTTTCCGAGCACATCGAAATGACGGAACGTTCTGCGCGAGGCGTACGGCGTCTCCTCTCTCTCGTGAACCGCAAGCGCCTCAAGCGCGTGCTCAGCCGCATGCTCGACGAAACCGAATTCCTTTCGCCCTACGGAGTGCGCGCCCTTTCGCGTTACCACATGGAACATCCGTACGAAGTGCAAGTGAACGGAATGACGAACCGTGTCGAGTATGAGCCCGCCGAGTCCGCGACAGGCCTCTTCGGCGGAAATTCAAACTGGCGCGGCCCCATCTGGTTTCCCGTCAACTACCTGCTGGTGGAATCGCTGCAAAAATTTCATCATTACTTCGGGGAAGATTTCAAAGTGGAGTGCCCCACGAATTCCAGAACCGAGTCCGATCTCTGGCACGTAGCCGCGGAAATCTCCCGGCGGTTGATTCGCATTTTTCTTCGCGATTCAAGCGGGCGTCGGCCCGTGGCTGGCGCTACTCAGCTTTTTCAGAGCGACCCGCACTGGCGCGACCTCATCCTTTTCTACGAATGCTTTCATGGCGACGATGGCTCGGGGATTGGCGCAAGCCATCAAACCGGCTGGACCGGCCTGGTCGCAAAGCTGATCGAACAGAGTGGCGAATAACGCATCAGAACGCTAGTGTTTACGGACGTTCACAGATTCACCTCTGGGCGACCAAGGAGCGGCCAGTGTCAGAACAAGCGGAGATTCAGTTTGGCCGCGAGATTTGTGGCGACCTTGCCGCTGCCGAATCGCGCGAGTGGCTTGTCACCAATGGAATCGGTGGATACGCTTCCGGCACGATCGGCGGCAGCCAGACTCGCCGCTATCACGGGCTGCTCGTCGCCGCTCTGCAGCCGCCTTTGGGGCGCACGCAACTCGTCTCGGCCATCGATGAAATTGTCCACTACACCGGAGCGGATTTCTCTCTCGCCACCCATCGCTGGGGCAGCGGCGCGGTCGATCCCAAAGGTTTTCTCCTCCTCGAGGATTTTCACTTGGAAGGCTCCACGCCTGTGTGGACCTACGCTCTAGCCGATGCGCTTTTGGAAAAGCGCGTCTGGATGCGTCAGTGCGAAAACTCCACTTTCATTCAGTACAGGCTTCTGCGGGGTAACGGCGCGCTCGAATTGGAAATGAAAGCGCTCGTGAATTATCGCGACTTCCATTCCTTGACACACGCAGGCGATTGGCGCATGAACATCGCTCCCGTAGAGCAGGGCATCAAGGTGCAGGCATTTGACGGTGCGACTCCTTTTTACCTGAAAAGCTCTTCTGCAACGTGCGAGCCCCGCCACGAGTGGTATCTGGGCTGCTATTTCGCCGAAGAAACCGAGCGCGGCCTCGAGGACCGTGAAGATCGCCTTTTCGCCGCCCTATTCCGCACAAAATTGCAAGTGGGTTCCAGCGTCACGCTCGTGGCGACCACGGAGTCGACGACTCCCTTCGATGGGGAAACGGCAAGAGCGGAGCGAGCCAATTACGATGCGAAGCTGTTCCGCCAGTGGCAGGCGAGAAACGAAGCCCTTGCGGAAGAAGCCCCTTCATGGCTCTGGCAGCTCATTCTCGCAGCCGATCAATTCATCGTTAAGCGCAGCCTTCCCGAAGAGCCGGACGGCCGCAGCATCATTGCGGGCTATCATTGGTTTGGCGACTGGGGGCGTGACAGCATGATTGCGCTTCCGGGGCTCACGCTCACAACTGGCCGCGCCGATGTTGCCCGCCAAATTCTTCTCGCCTTTTCGCGATATGTGGACAGCGGTATGCTCCCCAACAATTTTCCGGACGCTAGTGGCAAGCCGGAATACAACACCGTTGATGCTGCGCTCTGGTTTTTCGAAGCCATCCGGCAATACGTTGTGGCAACGCAAGATACTGCGACGCTGCAAAAACTTTTCCCGGTTCTCGCAGGGATCATTGAGGCGCACATCGCAGGCACGCGCTACAACATCCACGTGGACCCCGCCGATGATCTTCTCTACGCCGGCGGTCCCGGAGTTCAACTCACGTGGATGGACGCAAAAATCGGCGACTGGGTCGTGACGCCACGCACGGGGAAGCCCGTCGAAATCAACGCACTGTGGATTAACGCGCTCGAAACGATGGCGGAATTTGCTCGTTTGCTCGCGAAACGCGCCGATGCTTACGAAAGACACGCGGCCAAAGCTAAGAACAGTTTTCAGAAGTTCTGGAACGCGGGCCGCAGTTGCTGCTTCGACGTCATCGATTCACCTGACGTCGGAACCGATGCTTCTCTTCGGCCAAATCAGATCTTTGCCGTTTCCTTGCCGGTCAGCCCGCTCACCCAGGAGCAACGAGGGACAGTCGTCGATGTTTGCGCGCGCCACCTCTTAACCTCATACGGGTTGCGCAGCCTCGCGCCGAACGAACCCGGATACATCGGACATTACGTTGGAAGCCCTCGCGATCGCGACGCTGCTTATCACCAAGGTACCGCGTGGGGCTGGCTTCTCGGACCCTTTGCGCTGGCGCATTACCGCGTCTACCAAGATCGCAAGGCAGCGCTGCGTTTTCTCGAGCCGCTCGGTCGCCAGATTTATGCGAGCGGACTCGGCACGCTAAGCGAAATCTTCAATGGCGATGCACCCTTTACTCCGCGCGGCTGCATCGCTCAAGCATGGACCGTCGCAGAAGTTTTGCGCGCTTGGCAGGAAATAGCAGACGAAAAAAAATCTGCAAGCGCATAGATGTTTGTCTCGGATGTTGGCGAATTCGAGTTTTCATCCTCGAGATTGCAACTCATAGAGTTCGATGAGCACCTTGTCCCCATCCGGAGAGGGGACCAGGAAAAAATTGACCCGCGTGCCATCTGTCCCAGCCCGGGTTTCAGGATAAACAGGCGCGACTCTGAATTCTTTCTTCAGGATTTCCGTGGCGCGCTCCAGGTTGGAGCAGCGATACTCCACCTGCTGAATGCCCTCTCCAAATCTGGCGAGATATTTTGCAATGGCGCCTGAACCTCCCGGCTCCCGCGTGGTCAGAATGTCCAGCGAAATCCCTCCAACGAAATCAAGCTCGAATTCCTCGGCATCCTGATCTGGTGGCACGTCAGCGAGTCTCGGCGTACCGTTCGCAACTCGAATATGCCCAAAAGTATCGCGCTGAACCGCGATTCCAACGGTTATGGCGGGATTGGGTCCGTGCAGCAGCGCAGAGAGTTCGCGGTCAGCCCACCATTCAGAAACCGCAGAACCAGCGATTGCACGGCCCAGGCGATAAATGTCACTCGCGGCCGCAAGCCGTTTGGATTCATCCACGGACGAGAGGTCTGCGATAGATTGAGCCAGAGGACTGGACATGGAACCGCAGGAATTGTAGCGTGAGGGCGGTTTGAAAAGAAGCCGAAGCCATGCAGCCTCCCTCTAAGGACGCATCGAAAGCCGCGTTCGCTGCATCTGAGGGATATGCCAAAACCAGTTTTGTTAACAGTCGATGACGACCCGGAAGTCCTCCGGGCCATCGAGCGCGACCTGCGCAGCCGTTACGCGGATCGCTACCGCGTGATGCGCGCGAATTCCGGAAGCGCTGGCCTTGCCACTCTGCGGGAACTGAAAGCGCGCAACAATCCCGTCGCGCTGTTGCTGGCGGATCAGCGTATGCCCCAAATGGACGGCGTGAATTTCCTCTCCGAAGCCATGGAGATGCACCCGCTCGCCAAGCGTGCCCTTCTCACGGCCTATGCGGACACCAACGCCGCCATCGACGCCATCAACGAAGCCCGCGTGCACTACTACCTGATGAAGCCATGGGATCCGCCTGAGGAGAAGCTCTTTCCCGCACTTGATGATCTGCTGCATGACTGGACAGCGACGTTTCGCCCGCCCTATGAAGGCATTCGCGTTCTCGGCACGCGCTGGTCGAATCGTTCCTATGAGCTGCGCGAATTCCTTGCGCGCAATCAAGTCCCTTATCAATGGATTGACGTCGAGTTGGCCCAGTCTGATCCCGAAGTGCGCGGCCTGATTGATTCCCTGGGGCCGGAGGCCGAAAAGCTTCCGTTAATCCTTTTCCCAGATGGCACCCGCCTGCCGGAGCCGCCTCTGCCCACCGTCGCGGACAAAATCGGGCTGCGTACGCATGCGCAAACCAATTTCTATGATCTTGCAATTGTCGGAGGCGGCCCCGCGGGTCTTGCCGCGGCTGTGTACGGCGCGAGCGAAGGCTTGCGCACCGTGATCGTCGAACGCGAAGCCCCGGGAGGCCAGGCGGGTCTGAGTTCTCGTATCGAGAACTATCTCGGCTTTCCTTCCGGACTCACTGGACTTGACTTAGCCCGCCGCGCCGTTGCGCAGGCCCGGCGCTTCGGCGTGGAGATTATCGCGCCTCAGGAAGCGGTCGGCATTCGTGTCGAGGGCCCCTACCGGTTTTTAAAACTCGCCGATGGTTCGGAGATCTCCTGTCACGCTCTCCTCTTGGCGATGGGCGTTCAGTGGAGGACCCTGGACGTTCCGGGGATTGACCACTTGCAGGGCGCCGGTGTGTATTACGGCGGGGGAACCTCCGAAGCGATGGCTTGCAAGGGCGAAACGGTGTACATCATTGGCGGCGCGAATTCCGCCGGCCAGGCCGCCATGCACTTTTCGAAGTTTGCTGAAAAGGTGGTGATGCTGGTGCGAGGAGTGTCCCTTGCTGCCACAATGTCTCACTACTTGATCGAGCAAATCGAGAAGACTCCCAATATTGAAGTGTGGTCGCGGGCCAGCGTTGTCGAGGTGGAAGGAGAATCGCGGCTCACGGCAATTACCGTGGAGTGCTCCCCTTCGGGAGAAAGAAAGAAATTGCCGGCCTCAAGCTTGTTTATTTTCATCGGCGCGCAGCCGCGCACCGAATGGCTTGGCGCTTCGATTGATCGCGACGAGCGCGGTTTTGTTCTTTCCGGCCCGGACCTTCTTCGCAACGGCAAGCGGCCAGCGTCTTGGACCCTCGATCGTGACCCGGGTTTGCTTGAAACGAATGTGCCCGGAATTTTTGTCGTCGGTGATGTGCGCCACGGTTCTGTCAAGCGCGTGGCCTCCGGTGTCGGAGAGGGCGCCGTCGTCGTGCAATTCATGCATCAATATTTAGCGAAGGTCCAATGAGCGAAGCACTCGATCAAGCGCGGATGGAGGCCTTGGTTGCGGAGCTGAGAAAAATTCCGCCCTTCGCGGATCAACCGCAAGCCGATCTCGAGTGGTTTGTGGCGCAAACGGAAGAACGCCACATCGAAGTGGGTGGAGTCATCGTCAAGGAAGGCGCTCCGGCAGACACCATGCTGGTGATCCTGGAGGGCGAATTCCGGGCCCGGCGCGAGAACGGCCCTCAAGATGGCCCAGTCTTTACTGCCCGTGCCGGAGATGTAACCGGCGTCCTGCCTTTCTCCAGAATGAAAACCGTTAGCGTGACCGGGCGTGCTGTGCTTCCTGTCCGCGCCCTGACGTTTCCGGCCGCTAAGTTTCCGGAACTCTTTCAGCGGATGCCCGAGCTTTCGCAGCGCCTCGTTGGCCTTCTGACCGACCGCGTCCGAAACGTCACCAGGGAAGAACAGCAAAGAGAAAAGCTAGCTGCGCTCGGCAAGCTCTCCGCTGGCCTCGCCCACGAGCTAAACAATCCTTCCGCGGCAGCGCGGCGTTCTGCGGCTTCGCTTCGCGATTGCCTCCAGCGGCTGCGCGCCGCCGGCCGCAGTTCGCGCCTGGGTCCGGAGGATTGCGGTTTGCTTGCGCAACGCGAGGAAGAAATTCGCGCCACGCTGAAGCCTGCTGAAAGCAAGGATGAATTTGCACGCGTCGAGCGAGAAGAGGCCATTCAATCCTGGTTGGAAGGGCGCGGCGTCACCGAGGCCTGGAAACTAGCCCCTCTCCTGGCCGACGCCAACCTAACAAACGCGCAACTGGAAAGTTTTGCAAGCGCCGCCGGAACTTCGCTTGGCCCCGAGCTTACGCGCTTCGCCACTCTCCTCGAAATGGACCGCATCGCCGCCGAACTCGATCACAGCACTGCGCGCATCTCGGATCTTATTAAGGCCATCAAAGAATATTCCTACATGGACCAGGCTCCGCTCCAGGAAGTGGACATTAAGAACAGCCTGGAAACGACGCTCATCATCATGCATCACAAGCTGAAGCGTGGCATCGTGGTCACGCGCGAGGTTGCCTCCGACTTGCCGAAGGTAATGGCTTACGGCAGCGAGTTGAATCAAGTATGGACAAACCTTATCGATAACGCCGTCGACGCCATGAAGGAAAAGGGCAAGCTGGTCGTGCGTGCCGTGCGCGAAAATGAGTACGTGCTCGTGGAGATCGCCGACGACGGGCCGGGTATCCCGCCGGAAGTACAATCGCGCATCTTTGAGCCGTTTTTTACAACTAAGGGCGTTGGCGAAGGAACCGGCCTCGGTTTGGATGTAGTCCATCGCATCGTGAAGAAAATGCGTGGGCTCATCAGCGTAAAGTCCGTTCCCGGAGATACGCGGTTCCAGGTGCGAATTCCAATTCAAGCTGCAATGTGATTTCGCGGGAGAAAGCATGGCGGAAAACTGTACTCATCTCGATCAAATCAAGAACGTGAAGCCGAAGACCAGGGGCTGCGAAGAGTGTCTGAAGATGGGCGATAGCTGGGTGCATTTGCGCCTGTGCTTGAGCTGCGGTCATGTCGGATGTTGTGACTCTTCCAAGAACAAACACGCCACAAAACATTTTCATGCCACGAAGCATCCCATTGTCCGGTCACAGGAGCCCGGCGAAAACTGGATGTGGTGTTACGTCGATGATCTGATGTTTGAAGAGGAATGACCCTACTTTTTCTTCTTTCCTGGGATCAGGACCGAAGCCAGCAGAGCAATCAGCAGTACTCCCCCCACAACGCCAAGAGATACCATTTCGGGAATGTGCACCCACTGTTCGCCGATCATTTTTCCCCCGATAAAAACCAGGACGACCGCCAATCCCTCATCCAAGAAGCGCAAACGGTCGATGACTCCCGCCAACAGAAAGTACAGCGCCCGAAGCCCCAAAATCGCGAGCACATTCGATGTGTACACAATGAAAGGATCGCGAGTAATGCCGAACACCGCGGGGATGGAGTCCACGGCCAGCGTGACGTCCGTAATCTCCACCACAAGCAAAACCAGAAACAATGGAGTCGCAAACAACCGGCCCGCATTGCGAACGAAGAAACGATCACCATGATACTCGTGGCTTATTCGGAGATGCCGGCTCGCGAAGCGCACGATCCTGCTTTGCTCCGGATGAACATCTCCCTTGTGAAAGAAGAGCATGCGCGCACCGGCGTAGACGAGGAACGCTCCCAGCACATACAACACCCAGGAAAAATGTTGGATTAGCTCCGTGCCCAGCGCGATCATCACTCCTCGCATGAGCAATGCCCCCACAACGCCCCATTCCAGAAGGCGGTGCTGCAGCCGTTCATCCACGGCAAACGCGCGGAAAATCACCAGGAAAAGGAACAGGTTGTCGACGCTGAGAGCCTTTTCGATCAGATAGCCCGTGAAAAATTCCAGTGCCAGTTGCTCGCCATAAAAATAGAGCACTCCGAATCCAAAGAGGACGGAGACCGCGATCCAGCCAAAACTCGCAAGCGCCGCCTCGCGAATCTCGATCTTGTGGGGTCGCCGGTGGAATACACGCAGGTCCAGCGCGATCGCAATGGCGATGAAGAGGTTGAACGCAATCCAGTGGAGGGGCGTCCCCATCGTGGCGCTCGAATGGCGCTAGGGAGTAGAGCCGTGCGCGTCGATGGAGTTTAGGTTTGACAGTTCGATGCGGACGGTCTTGCCGCGTTCAATTCTTACGGGTACGTCCCAGCGCACCCGCATATCTCCGGCGTCTGCATCCAGGTTGAGCGTGCTGACCCAATAGTCTCCCGGCGCAAGCCCTGAGACTGCGGCGCGCCCTTCGAGATCCGTGTCCGCCTTGGCTGCAAGAAATTTGATTTGCGCCAAATCCGGTGCGACACGTTGAATACGCTTGCGGCGGTCGTTTTGAAGCACCTGCCATTTTTTTTGTGGATTGACTGCGTCGAGTTCCATCTCGACTCCCGAAATGGTCTCAGGCCGCTTCCGAATGAATTTCCTGAGGGCCGTAAAGTAGTCTTCTCTTAGTTTTTTGTATTTCTCGGGATGCTCCGTCTGATCGACCTCAGAGAATTTTGGTTGAGGGAAACCCATCGTCACGCCGCCGCTGTTCGTCCGCTGGTACGCCAGCAGGAATTCCGGAGTGTTGAGGATATCGTCCGGTGTAAGCAGTTTGTCGAGGTCCAGTTGCGTGAGGTCCAGCGTGTCATGATCCTTCAGCCATGTCCGCAGCTCCGGAGAAACCTTAAGCCCGTCAATGAACTGATCTCGCTGCGGAGCCGGATCCTTCTCTTCCACTTCCTTCACGATGTCCACGTAGCTCTTGGTGAGGATGAAAAACGTGAATTGGCGCACGGGTTCCGGCCGCGCCGCTGTCGGCGTGATGCGCGCGACGAATTCGACCGCGCCAGTATCGCTTTGTGCCTGCGCACCACTCACAAAAACAAATGCGCACAGCGCCACACTCATACTGAAAACAGCTCTTTTTCTCATGTCAAAATCGTAACAGAATTGCAAAACCAAAAGGCAGAACTTCCCGCGCCGTATCCTGAACCGATAAATCAACGGTCCTCATTCGACCTGCAAACTTGCCTATCCGCCCTTGGCCTTGTTCTTAAGGAGCTTGGCGAGCCTTTCTATCTCCTCGGTTTTCTTGACCATGTGGACGGAGAGCACTTCAGTCGTCGTGGTTTTCTGGACTTCTTCGCGCAACTCGCTTGTCAATTGGTACAGCCGCTCGACTCCATCGCGGAATTCCTTCTCGTTTTGCTGCATGCGAGCGCGTCTCGCGGCAGCGGCGGCTCGCGGATTCGAGTGCATCTCCGCCGGGTTTGGTGTCTCCGCCGGCTGCGGCGGTGGAGGTGGAGTTGGCGGATATTGGCCGACCAATCGGCTCTCCTCCGCTGCTAGAAAACCGGCCGCTCCCGCCATCGCCAGGACAAACATGCGCCTCGTCTCAAGCATACTGGCCTCCTCGCTGGAAAATTGATGATTGGGTTTTCGCGGCGCTCATGAACTGTTCAGCGAATTGCAAAGAGCAAGAAGAAAAGTGCCGTGGCAAGGCCGGCAAGCACTGCTCCCGCCAAGATTCGGAACATCATGGAAGAAGGCACTGTGGGAATGGGTCCAGGCGGCCTTTTGGGCGGAAACGGCGGATCCAAGACTCCAGCCCCTGTCAATTTGCGAGGCGGGCCGCCACCGCGGGCGGAGGAAGCTTGCGGGTCAAGTTCGTATTCGTTTTCGGCGAAGTCGTAGGGCACGTCAAAAAATGCTACTCCCTGGCCGAAGCGCTGTCTAGAACAGCCGGAAGAGCGCTTCGACCGTGACCCACGCCGACACGGCTCGGTGCGCGTCATCATGCGCCGGAACAAATTTCCAGCCGCGAATGGCCTGCGCCGCGCGCTCATCCAGTCCCAGCCCTATTCCCTGCACGATTCGGATTTGCGAAGCGCGTCCGTCCGCGCAGACCAGGATGCGCAGTATCACCCTGCCTTGTAGTTTGGCTTCGCGCGCTTCGTCCGTGTATTGCGGGTCGGGGCAATACGCACATTTCGGTAACGTAACGCCGTTCCGGTATTTCGACTCCGACTCACCCAGCCCGCCCGGCCCATCGCGCCGACCATCACCCATGGTATTGCCGTCGCTGCTGCCAATCGTGTTGGAATCGCCCGGTCCTGGCGAGTTTGTATCGTCTTTCATCCACGGCAGGCCGATTTTGCTAACCGGAGTCAGGACTGGCGCTGCCGCTGGATCGAATATCGTCGGCGGCACTGGCATGTGTTCTTCCTGTTTCGGTGGGAGCGATGGCCGGACGATCTGAATGGAAGCAAGCGGCACGAAATCTCCAGCCGTCGTTGGAATTGGCACGCGGCCCCCTCCGCTGCCGCTTCCCGGATCAGGAGCGCGGCCCGTGCTCGGTACAAACAAGCGCGACGGAACCGTAAGGCCTCTCAGGACTTTCATAGCGCCATTTTCCGGGGGATTCTCTGGCCTAAACGGATGAGCGGCGACTAGTGCAAGTGCCACGATGATTGTCGCATGCGTTAGAAAAGATACGCCCTGCGCGCGGCTCGAATGTGCCGGACTGTCAAAGCGCAAAAGATGCAGCGGTGCGCCATTCGCGGAACCTATCTTCCATTTGCCCGGAATTAGGGCATCGCGAAAGTTTCCACGGATACGTTGAATCAGGGTATCTCTTGAATTCACTGAGGAAAGTAGCGAACGCACGAAGGAATCGCGCATGGGCAGGCCTCCGCGCCCGCCTCAAATTCTACCGCAGTTCCTCGACGAGGGGGCTGCGCACGCGTCATGAGAAGCCTGGCGCCCGCGATTGGTTGCCCGCAAAGAGGTCACTTAATGATGACAAGGCAAAATACCCTCGCGGCATGGGGATCGCGGAGCGCACAAATAGCCCGAAGGCCGCCCCAGCTTTTCGATTTATCCGTGGAACAACTTGCTAGTACTAGTAGAGGTGAAAAGTAACTTCAATCTGCACGCGGCAATTCACCGGCTTGCCGCTAGGGCCCACGGCCGGCCGCATCTTCCAATTCTTTACTTGGGAGAGAGCCTTTTCTTCCAAGCCGAGTCCGGGGCCCTTAATAACCACCGGGCTGATTACGCGCCCATCGGCAGTGACCGTTACGTCGAGCAGCACGGTCCCTTGATACTTGGCTTTCCGAGCTTCGTCAGAATACTCTGGCTGCGGGCAGTAGATGCACATCGGCGAGCCCACGCCGTTCAGTCCTGCGCGGAAAACTCCGCCGCCTGTGCCGCCACCTTCGCCGGGGCCAAGGCCTCCGCCGGAACCGCTGCCGATACCAGTGCCATTACCATTCCCCAGCGAATCCGTGACATTTTTCGCCAGCGGATCACCGAAGTTCGCCATGTTAGGGCTCTGGATCTTCAGGTCCGGTGGACCAAGCAGCGAAGGATCCATCGCTAGCTTGGGATTCAAATTCTGAATCTTCGCCTGAGGTGGCGTGAATTGTGTGTACGAAAACTTGGGCAGTTTGCCCTTCGACGTCGGAGTCAGCGTGTGGTTGTTTGCTCCGCCACCGCCGCCGGCCTTGTCATTGCCCGCGGGCAGCTTCGCTATATACGGCGAAATGTCCAGCGGCGTCACGGTCACTTTGTTCTTTGCCTCCGTCGAAGCGGGCAGCACATTCGTGAAAAGCGGAATCAGTAGGAGCCCGATCACCCCGATGTGCAGGACGACAGCAAGTATCTGGCTCGTGCCAAAGTTTTCATCCTTGGACCAGATGTCTTTCACTTTTACCGGCCGAATTCCAGGCGGCAGCGGCGCCTGCTTTGGAGGCGAGAAGAAGTCCCTGAGCCGGTCGCCGAATCCGCCGAAATTCGTGCCCCAGGCTACCGCCAACCTGCTGTTTACTCGCCCTCTGGATGCCGGGCCAGGACGCAAAAATTCAGCAAGGTTGCCCGCCAGTCCCGAGCCGAAATTCGTCTGTGTAAAGGGCGCATCTTTGCGCTCGCGCACCTTCACCGGGCGTTCCGTAAGGAACTGCTTCAGGTTCGACCAGAAATTATCCGGGATGAACAGATCGGGTTTGGTGAACTTTGGTACGGCCGAGGACGGGACCGGAACCGCAGGCGCACGGCCCACGGCGGACACCTTGGGTTTTGTAATTTGAGGCGGCAGCAGATTGATGAATTTGCCCGGCACCATTTACCTCTTCAGTTTAGACGCACATTCCCTACATTCGGTGTACTCAACCGATATGATTCGCGCTGGCCGGGAAAGGTTGCGCGCCCCACCCGGCTGACACCGGTTGCCATTCATTGTAACATAGCTGGTTACGCTGCTTCTCGATGTTTCCCGCCGTATACCTGTACAAACGGACGGCATAGAAGGGATTTACAAGCGCTCCAATTATGACCGAACCACTCGAACTCAAGAAAACGCTGAATCTGCCGAAAACGGATTTTCCGATGAAGGCCAGCCTCCCGCAGAACGAGCCCAAGCAGCTCGAAGCCTGGCACGGTGGAAATATTTACGAACGCATTCTGGAAGCGCGCAAAGGCAAGCCGCTCTTTGTTCTGCATGACGGCCCGCCATATCCCACGGGCGAAATTCATCTTGGCACCGGCCTGAACAAAATCCTCAAGGATCTGGTCGTCAAGACCAAGAGCATGGCGGGGCATTACGCGCCCTACGTGCCAGGCTGGGATTGCCACGGCCTGCCAATTGAGACCCAGGTGGAAAAAGAGCTGGGTGGAAAAGGAAAAGTACCCCCCGCGGAGTTCCGCAAGCTGTGCCGCCAGTTCGCGCTCCGTTACGTGGAACAGCACAAAAAAGATTTCAAGCGCCTCGGCATTTTCGGCCGCTGGAATGATCCCTATCTGACGATGAGCCACGAATACGAAGCCACCATCGCCAGCGCCTTTCTCGATTTCATGGAAAAAGGCTACGTCTACCGCGGCCGCAAGCCCGTCTACTGGTGCCTCTTTGATAGCACC
The DNA here is from genome assembly GCA_001914785.1 of Acidobacteria bacterium 13_2_20CM_57_17. Lineage (GTDB taxonomy): Bacteria > Acidobacteriota > Terriglobia > Acidiferrales > UBA7541 > Acidiferrum. The sequence goes on from MNDE01000154.1 coordinate 48,645, forward strand.
GCTCTCGCCGAAGCCGAAGTCGAATACGAAGACCACACTAGCCCTTCAATCTGGGTGAAGTTCGCAGCTGTTGTTGGCGGCAGAGGCGAAGCTCCGAAAATTGGGCCTGATGTCAGCGCCGTTATCTGGACCACCACGCCCTGGACTATTCCGCACAATCAGGCGCTCGCCTTTCATCCCGACTTCGAATACGCCGTCGTCGAAACCGAAAAGGGCGCTCTACTTCTTGCCACCGATCGCGTCGCCGCGCTGCAAGCCGAATGCGGGATCAAAGAAGCCAAAGCGCGCGCGACGTTCAAAGGCCGCGATTTCGATGGCATGAAGTTTCAGCACCCCTTTCTCCCCATTCACGTGCCCGGCATTCTCGCCAATTACGTCACGCTCGATCAGGGCAGCGGTATTGTGCACACCGCTCCCGGCCACGGTGCCGACGACTTCTATTCTGGCCAAAAGTACGGGTTGGAGATCTATGCGCCCCTCGACGACAAGGGCGTCTACCTCGAAGGCTTGCCCGAATACAAGGGCAAAGACGTTTTCACCGCGAACCCCATCATCGTCAAATTGCTCGGTGAGCGTGGCGCTCTTCTTGGCCATCACGAATACAAGCACAGCTATCCGCATTGCTGGCGCTGCCATAATCCGGTAATTTTCCGCGCCACCGAGCAGTGGTTCATCAAGATGGACCAGGCCGCTCACAGCAAGGACAAATCCCTGCGCCAGGAAGCGCTCGAAGAAATTCATCACGTGAAATGGATTCCCGCCTGGGGCGAGGACCGCATGTACGAAATGATCGAGAAGCGTCCGGACTGGTGCGTCTCGCGCCAGCGCTTCTGGGGCGTGCCTATCATCGTTTTTTATTGTGAAGGTTGTGGCACGCGCCTCGAAGATTTCAAAGCGCTGGGCAATGTCGTCAAATGGTTTGAAAAGGAAGGCGCCGACGCCTGGTACCAGCACACGCCGGAAGAATTGCTCCCTGCTGGCACCACTTGCACCTGCGGCGCGACAAAGTGGCGCAAGGAAAATGACATTCTCGACGTGTGGTTCGATTCCGGCTCTTCGAACTTAGCCGTGCTGAAGGGAACCGAGTGGCCCGCCGACGTTTATCTCGAAGGCCCCGACCAATATCGCGGCTGGTTCCATAGTTCGCTGCTGGTGGCCACCGGCGTGCGCGACGCTGCGCCCTATCGCGGCGTCGTCACGCACGGTTGGACGCTCGACGAACAGGGCCGCCCGATGTCCAAGTCTCTGGGCAACGCCCTCTATCCCATCGAAATTTGCGAAAAGTGGGGCGCGGATTTGCTTCGCCTTTGGGTTGGTTCCGTCGAATACCAGGCTGACGTGAAAATGAGCGAGCGCGTGATGACCCAGCTCAGCGAAGCCTATCGCAAGATTCGCAACACCTTCCGCTTCGCACTCGGCAACCTCGGTGATTTCAATCCCTCGCGCGACGCGCTTTCGAACGATCAACTCGAGGGATTTGACCGCTGGATGCTCGGCCGCACCGCCGAGCTCGTCAAGGAATGCCGCGAGTGGTACGCCAATTATGAATTCCACCGCGTCTATCACGCCATCCACGACTATTGCGTCGTGGATCTCAGCGCGTTCTATTTCGATGTGCTGAAAGACCGGCTCTACACCAAAGCGCCCAGAAATAAATCGCGACGCTCCGCGCAAACCGCCATCTGGAAAATCTCCAGCGCCCTGGTCCGTCTCGCCGCGCCAATTCTGGTTTTCACCTCCGAGGAAATCTGGAAGTATTTCCCCAAGTCACAGAGCGAACCGGAAAGCGTGCACTTGGCGCTCTTCCCGGAAGCTGCGGCAGTTGCTGGCGGACTCGCTAAAGACGCCGCCGAAAAGTGGGAGCGTCTCGCGCAAGTTCGCTCTGCTGTGCTCCTCGCCCTCGAGCAAGCGCGCGCCGCAAAAGCCATCGGTGGCAACCTCGAGGCCAAAGTCTTGCTCCATGCCGATCCGCACGGCTCTGCTCTTCAAAAGCTCCTCGAAGAAAAACGTTCCGTTCTTCCCGCTCTCTTCATCGTTTCGCAAGTTGAAGTTCAGCCTTCGGCCATTCCCGGCTCCATCCAGGCCGAATCGCTGCCCGAGCTTTCCATCAAGATCGACCGCGCCGATGGCGCCAAATGCGATCGCTGCTGGAACTACTCCACTCACGTCGGCGAAAACTCACGTTACCCGAAGGTCTGCGAGCGCTGCTCCGAAGCCCTCGCCGAAATCGAGAGAGATGGGTCGGTAAATGTGGCGGCGACTTAAAATGTTCTCCGCCGCTGTCTCCTGTACCTCCTTAATCTCCTTCACTTCCTTAACCTCATGACCCTTGCTTCTCGCCTTCGCTTTCTCTGGCTCACTCTCGCCGTCGTCTTCCTCGATCGCGCCTCCAAGGCCTGGATCGAGTCCCGCCCCAGTGACCACTCTCCGCACCTCGTCATTCAAAACTTTTTCTATCTCGTTGACTCCCGCAACCCCGGCATCGCTTTCAGTTTTCTCGCCGGTCTTTCCTCTCCCGCCTTGCGCGTGTTCCTTATCTGCGGCTCCCTCATCATCATCGCTGTCATCGCTTGGCTGCTCGTCGCTGGCCGCGGCATCTGCTCCCTTCACGCCGCAGGCCTGGCCCTTCTCCTCGGCGGCGCCACTGGCAACGTCACCGACCGCATCCTGCATGGCGCCGTCACTGATTTCATCGAAGTCTATCTTCATTTCCTTCCATGGCGAATTTTCAATCCTTGGCCCGCTTTCAATGTTGCCGACTCCGCTATCACGATTGGCGCCATCCTTATCCTTATTGACGTATTATTTGGCCGCCGGTCTGATACACCGCATTCAAGTTCGTGACCGCCGCAGTCGAGGTGAAACTCTGTGAGCCGATGGAACAGTTTCAATCGCCGTGAATTTCTCTCCACCGCCTTTGGAGCCGCCGCTTCTTTTTCTATCGTGCCTCCTGGCCGTCGGCTCCTCGGCGAATTGCTGCATCCTCAATCGAAGTTCGCGCCGCTCCAATTTCCCGAGGAGTTTATTTGGGGCGCCGCAACCGCCTCCTATCAGATCGAAGGCGCCTGGGCCGAAGACGGCAAAGGCGAATCCATTTGGGACCGCTTCTCCCACACTCCCGGCAAAGTGAAGGGCGCCGCCACCGGCGACGTCGCCTGCGATTCCTACCATCGCTATAAAGAAGACGTCGCTCTCCTCAAAGCCCTAAACCTGACCAGCTACCGGTTCTCCATTTCCTGGCCCCGCATCCAGGCGACCGGTTCCGGTGATCCCAATTCCAAGGGCCTCGACTACTACAAGCGCCTCGCCGACGCGCTTCTCGAAGCAAAAATCCGCCCGCTCTGCACGCTCTACCATTGGGATCTCCCGCAAAAACTGGAAGAACGCGGCGGCTGGCCCAATCGCGATCTTGTAGCGCGCTTCACCGATTACGTTGACATCACCGTGCGCGCCTTGGGCGACCGCATCTCGCACTGGTGCATTTTCAACGAGCCTTGGGTCTTCACGTTTCTCGGTTACGCCAGGGGCATCCATGCTCCCTCGCGCAAGAATTTTGCCGAGTGCATGCGTGCCACCCACGTTGTCAACATCGCGCAGGGCCAGGCCTTCCGCGCGATCAAAGCCATCAACTCTAAACTTCAAGTTGGCACCGCCTTCAGCATGGCCCACTGCCAGCCCGCCACCTCCAGCGATGCCGATCGCCAGGCCGCCGATCGCGCCCACGCGCTCGGCAACGTCTGGTTCGTCCACCCCGCTCTCCATGGCGAATATCCGAAGGCTTTCCCCGGTGATAATCCGCTCGACCTCATGGGCGTCAAATCCGGCGACATGGAACTTTGCCGCGCCCCACTCGATTTTCTCGGCATCAACTACTATCGCCGCCAGCTCGTCTCCGCCATTCCTCCTGGTGCCGGCGAAGACGCCACCGGTGTGCACAATTTCGACGCCCATGACGGCCCGCTCACCGATTTCGCATGGGAAATCTGGCCGGACGGCTTCCACGATCTCCTGATGCGCATCGCTCACGAATACAAAACCACCCCTCTCGAAATCACCGAGAACGGCTGCTCCTATCTCGATTGCCCCGACGAGCACGGCAGCATCCCCGACGAACGCCGTGTCCAGTTCATGCGCGGTTACCTCCACGGCCTTGGCAGAGCCCTGCTTCATGGCGCCAACGTCCGTGCCTACCATCACTGGAGCCTGCTCGATAATTTTGAATGGGCCGAAGGCTACGCCCAGCGATTCGGCCTCACCTACGTCGATTTCCGCACACAAAAACGCACCATCAAGGATTCCGGCCACTGGTACGCCAAGCTCGCCTCCACCGGCAGCCTCACTTAGTCTGTTGGAACACCATCGCTGGAAACCATTTTGTCCTAAACAACGTCATAAAATTATGATGAGAACTATTCTCGCCGCCATTTTCCTGGCGGTTTTCGCCGTTCCGGTCTTGGCGCAAGACCCGCCACCAACGGCGTCTACCCGTGGCGGCTGCGGCCCCAGCGAGACGTATTTCGACGTAAAGACGAACAAGAAGCAGCGTCCTGTGGCACCCACGGATAGTGGCAAGGCCCTCGTCTACGTCTTCGAGGATATTGAGCGTGGTCCCACAATGAGAGTGGGGTTCGATGGCGCGTGGGTCGGAGCCAACAAAGGCAAGTCTTATTTTTTCTTTTCCGTGGATCCCGGCGATCATCAAGTCTGCACCAATTGGCAATCGGGCACCTTCAAGGAAACCTCCAAGCGCATTGGTTCGGCCACTACTATTACGGCCGAAGGAGGCAAGGTTTATTACTTGCGGGTCCAAGTCTATGAACGAAGCGAGCAGGACCGCAATGTGAAACTGGAACCGGTTGAGCCAGCCGAAGGCCAGTTCCTTATTTCCGCTTCCGCGTTCAGTACCTTCCGCGCCAAAAACTGATTGGCTCTAACTTATTGCTGCGCTGGCCAGTTACGCGCCATTCAGGTGTCTCCCATCTCCTTTTGCAGCATCCACCCGATTGCCTTCGCGTTTCTGGTGGTGCATACCTAGAGCGGCTGCAAGCTGCCTCGAAGCTAGCCGAATGCGAGAAAGGGTGGATGATCAAGTTCAGGGCGTGCGAAGAAGAACGTAATCGCACTCTAAGCCCAAACGTTTGGAAGGCGCAGCACTTTTAGCGCGAATTCCAGGTGCTCCTCGTCCCTGCCGTTTCCATGACTCTGATTTGAAGCATGGCGCGCTCGCCCCGCGCGCTTCAGGCATGGGTAGTTTGTTCTGACAGCGACAGAATCCATCGCCCAGCACCCTACGGAGGAAAGATGCGCAAGCTGAATGCTGTACTGCTGCTGTGTCTCGCGTTGCTTTTTGGTTCGAACGTTCAAGCTCAGACCGGCTCTGGTGTGAACAATGCCGAGCTGAGTGGCAATTACGCTTTTACGTTCAGCGGATTCACCGGGAATAGCGGCGGCTCGTCCGTTTTCGCAACTGTTGGAAGATTCACAGCGGATGGTTCCGGCAATATTACCAGCGGCGAACTGGACACCAACGGTGTCGGCCCCGGAGCTGTGCTGACCGCGCAAGCGTTCACCGGGACCTATTCGATCGGTGCTGACCATCGCGGCGTCATGACTCTGAGTATTCCCGGCGGCGCAAAACTCGCCTTCGCCATGACGGCCAACGGTAATGCCCAGTTTATCGAGTTCGATGCTTCGGGAGGAACGGGAACGATCGGCTCCGGGACCATGGAAAAGGCGGACGCGTCCGCGTACAACGCTGCAGCCATTTCGGGAGACTACGCGTTTGGTGTTGGGGGGTTCGACGACGCCAACAATCGCGCGGCCATTGCCGGCCGGTTTACTTCGAATGGTGCGGGCGCTTTGACCAATGAAGCCGCGGACATCAACGCTTATGGCACAACTTCTTCGATGACATTTTCGTCGGCAAATTACACCGTGTCCGATACCGCCACTGGGCGGGGCACAATCAACTTTTCTTTCTCGCTCGGAGGTTCGCCGTTCAGTTTGAATTATGCATTTTATGTTGTGAATGCAGGAAAGCTCTTTGCGATGGGAAGTGACCCGGTCTCGGCTTCCACGCCGTTGCTGAATGGCGTTGTGTTGCGGCAACAAAGCCCTGCTGGAGGTTTCTCCAATGCCTCGCTGAATGGCGGCATGGTGATTTACATGACCGGATTCACTTTTTGCGGCAATGGATCCGGCCGTGCTTCTGATGCGCTCGCCGGTTTGCTCACCTTCGACGGTAACGGCGCCCTCGACGCTGCGTTTGATGAAAACTGCGGCGGGGTCTCCAATTCCATCAGCGGCCTGACGGGGACGTACAGTGTGGCGAGCAATGGCCGCGCATCCATCGCGGTCGCCAATGGCGCGGTCGCCTACCTGGTGAGTCCGAATCAAGCATTCCTCTTCGCTACGGACAGTTCCATTGTGTCCGGCTTCGGTGAACCGCAAGCGTCCGCGTCGTTCGCGAATAGCACGCTGAACGGAAATTATGCGGGCGTGGCGGCTACGCCGGCGTCGTTTGGCGTTCAAGTTTTCTCCGGTGAGTTCACGGCGGACGGCGGCAGTCCCACGGGCAACATGACCGGCACAGAGGACATCGGCGCTTCCACTGGACCAGTCTCGGGCGCGGCGTTCCAGGCCGCGTACTCCGTAGCCTCCTCGCCGACAAACGGGCGGGGAACCATGACGGTTTCTTCCGGAACGGGAGGCAACGCCGTCATTTATATGATCTCCGCCTCGACGTTCGTAGCCGTCTCGCTGAACGATCCAAATCCGGCTGTCTTGCTCTTCGAGCTGTCTCCAACTTCTTCACCATCCGTTACCCTTTCCACGCTATCGCTGAATCCTACGACCGTCACTGGCGGAGACTCCTCTACAGGCACGGTAACGCTAAGCGGTCCAGCTCCATCAGGTGGAGCGCAAGTTGCGCTCTCCAGCAGCGACACATCGGTAGCTACGGTGCCTTCCAGCGTAACGGTTGCGGCTGGAGCCACCAGCGCGACGTTCGCGGTCAGCACCAGCACTGTCTCTGCGTCGACCATGGTCACTATCTCGGCATCTTACGCCGCAGTAACCAAAACGGCCTCGCTCACGGTGAACCCCGCACCGCCGCCGACGCCCACACTCACTTCACTGACACTAAGTCCCACGAGTGTCATCGGCGGAAGATCTTCCACGGGTACGGTAGCGCTGAGCGGCCCGGCTCCATCAGGCGGAGCGCAAGTCGCGCTCTCCAGCAGCGACACGTTAGTAGCTACAGTTCCTTCCAGCGTAACGGTTGCCGCCGGAGCCACCAGCGCGACGTTCACCGTCAGGACTAGCGCCGTTAGCGCGTCGACCACCGTCATTATCTCGGCGTCTTACGCCAGCTTAACCAAGACGGCTTCGCTCACCGTGAACCCCGCGCCTCCTCCGCCACCGACGCTGTCCTCGCTCACACTGAATCCCAGCACCGTCATCGGCGGCGTGCAATCTTCCACGGGCAGAGTCACACTCAGCGCACCCGCTCCAACAGGTGGCGCGACGGTCATCCTTTCCAGCAACAGCGGTGCAGCCAGCGTGCCGTCCAGCGTGTTCATTCCGGCAGGCGCAACCAGCGCGACGTTTACGGTGAACACATCCATCGTTCTCATTTCGACTTCCGCCAATATCTCTGCTATGTACAACGGTACGACGCGGACGGCAACTCTTACTGTACTGCTCTAGCGGATGCTCGTCTTGGCTCGTGAGCCGCGCCTTGCCTGGTTCCAAGCGCGCGGCTCCATTGGCCTTGAAAAGCGTTACCGCGGATTGCGGGAAGCAAAAACACCCTCTTACTTCTCGGCGCTTGCCAGTGGCTTCAACCGTTCCTTGTTGATCTTGAGCACCATCCCCGCGTTGCGGTCGGCAACTTCGCTCACTTTGTATTCCGCAGACGTGCCCAGCACCTGCGCGACCTCGGAAGGCGTTAACTTATATTCTTCCGTTAGCCATTGCGCCATGTTCGCTGTCGCTCCGCGGAATGCATCATCCAGCGATCCAGCGAGTCCCATGGCTATCAGGTGCGTTGCGGACTCCACGCGCGGCCCCGGGACTCGTTTCCCCGGAATTACATCCACGGTGAACTCCACGTCCATCGACGTTTCGAGAGCGTTGCCGTTGAGCTCTCCGTCGCCCTGCAGCGCGTGCCCATCGCCCACGTAGAGCAGCGCGCCAGGCACGCTCACCGGCAAATATACTGTTGCGCCTTCCACGATCTCGTTGAAGTCCATATTTCCTCCGTAGCGCCCGGAATCGCCGGATCCGGGAGGCGCTTGCGCCACGTTTGGCGCCACGGCGACGCATCCCAGCATTGGCCGCAGAGGCACCGAGTAACGCGTCAAATGCTCGGCCGGTTTTTCCGGTGTCGCCAGGCCGCGTTCCCTGTCCAGATGCCATCGCGCGGATTTGCCGGCGTCCTTCATCTTCACTGCCAGTTCGCTGTCTACGGCGCGTCCCACAAGAAAATCATCGCTCTCAGCCCAGTCGCGATTCAGGCGCACGCGCGTAAAGTGCACCGTTAGCGTGTCTCCCGGCGCCGCCGTCTCCACGTAAAAAGGCCCCGTCTCCGGATTTCCACCCAGCACGCGCGTCACACCCTTTTCATCCTTCCCGCCGGCATCGACGGTCGTCGTATGCACACTGTCGCCTGGAGCGACCGTCAGCACCGGCTTGTTTAGCGCTGAGAATTGCCGGTAGAAAGTTGTGGGCACAAATTCATGGTGCTGTGACACTCCAGTGCGTCGCGCCGGAACGAGTTCCGCCGTGAACTTGTGCGTCTCCGGATGCGTCGGGTCATCAGTGTGTGTAAACACTACTGTTCCGGTGATCGCGCCGCCTTGCAGTGTGGCTTTGCCTTCGTCCGTACCGCCCTGCTCGTCCTTTGCCAGGAAATAAATCGTGTTGCCTTTCAGTGCTCCTTCTAGCTTGTCGCCATCAAAATTCCCGCTCAGCTTTTCTCCTTCCTGCTTCAGCTCCATACGGAAGTAAATCGTCGAGCCATAAAAATCCGTGTTCACTACCCATCGTCCGGAAACGCCGCCTGTTGCGGGCCGCGCCGGTTCTTGCGTCTCGTGCGCCGCCAAAATCCCCGGAACAAGCATCAGCAAAAACAAGACTTTGCGCATGGTGGTCTCTCCTCGCTGCGACATTCTAGACGACCCCACATGCTCACAGTTAGTCCGTTTCCCCGACCTTTGGAGAAGCAAGTTTGCGTGCCGGGTCTAATTGGGGAACCTCTCCATGTTCTCGTTTCTCCATTTGCGATTTTTCTTTGACCCCATACCCCACCCGGATGTTTTTTGTAAAAGAGTTCGGAATTGCTTGAAAACAAGAGAGTTGAGTTTTTGATGAGTGCAAAAGAGCGCGCAAGCGTATGAAAGCAAAGGAGTTGAGTACAGTGGCAAGAGATGAATGGCGAGGAATTGATTCCAAAAGGTTGTCGATTGGCCGTTGTCTAGAAGAGCTGGCAATCGTCTGAAAAGAAAAGAGTTAAATGGAAGAGGACGGGAAGCGTAAAGACCTGGCGGGAAGAGATCGGGATTGGTGAGCGGCAAACACGGGGAAATATTAGCATGAAACTAAGTTACGTGTTAAATAATTAGTTAGATACCATTCGAATGGAGGGCAATATGTTGGAAGGACAGGGGTTGAGGAGTTGACAAGTTGATGGGCGGAGATCAAGGGATGCGGATCTCGGGGAGGGAAAGCGGAGAATCTTGGGGAAATGAGGTCGCCGAAAAAGACGGCGGAGAAATCAAACCCGGACTACGGGGGTTGGCCACTCTTCACCACGCGCTGGCGTCAGAGTATCCAGTGGGATTTGATCCATGAAAGTCATTCTTTCGAGGAGAGGGCTGGTTGCCGCGATATTAGGTGCTGGCTCTGTACTCGTTCAAGCCAAGCAATCGACTACTCAGGAAGCTCCACGCTCCCAAACGCAACCCTCCGCTCAGCAAAGCGAAGCCAGAACTAAAATCAGCGTCAATTCCGAGCTTGTCGTCGTCCCGGTGACGGTCAAAGATCGTCACGGCAATCTCGTTCCCGGTCTTCAGAAAAACGACTTTCGCATTTTCGACGATAACGTTGAGCAATCCATTGACGTTTTCACTGCCGAGGCTTTTCCGCTATCGCTTGTCGTCCTGATCGACGACGATTTGAAATCGCAGGACGCCGCCCAGATGGCTCCCACTTTACGCGCCATCACTGGCGGAATTAGTCTCGACGACGAGGCCATCATCTGCCGCTTTGACCTCTCGTTCTATCCAGGCAATGGGTTTAGCAGCGACTTCAACAAGCTGTGGGCGGATCTAAAGGATGCTCAAGATCACAGCAGCCCCTCGACGTCCGCCCCCGTCCCCTTTGTCACTCCTCCATCGAGCCACCAACTCGGAGTGGGCGAACCTCCCCTGGCCGCGCCGACTAATCTTGGTTCCCGCCCAACCAAAGCTCTCGACGATGCCGTCCATTCTGCCGCTGAATTGCTTCATGATCGCGGGGCCAGTCGACGCAAGATCATCCTTCTGATCTCCGATGGTCTCAACGAGCCCCAATTCAACCACCATACGTACGCCGACACTCTCGAGGTTCTCCTCCAGGACAACATATCTGTATACAGCCTGGCAGTTGGGCATTCCTTAAAACGAAAGTTCTCCCGCCTGGTCAATTATGCGAACGATTCCGGTGGCGACATCTATTACGCCGTCCAAAGCGCCGCCATGGAAAGGCTCTATTCGCGAATAACTGAGCAGGCCCGCCACGAGTACACCCTGGCCTACGTGCCTCACGTCAACAACCGCAACGCCAGCTATCACAAGGTAGAAGTCCATACCACACGCGAAGGTGTCACTATTAGGACTCGCCAGGGGTACTACACAGGTCCTCTCGTCGTTCCAGCAAAGCAGTAGCGTTGGCATTCCCTTATAGGACGTACCTCTCATCACAGCCTGCTACAATCGGCCTGTGCTGGCTGGGGCCCAACCCGAGACTCACGAACTTCTGGCGCTGGATACGGACGCTGGGACGCGGCTGGACCGGTTCGTGGCCGCGCATCGGCCGGAACTTTCACGCTCACGAGTCCAAGAACTGATCGATGGCGGACATGTCCTTGTCAATGGCAAGGCGGCGAAATCTTCGCAGAAACTTCGCGGCGGGGAACTCATCACCGTGTGGGCATATTCCCGGCCGGCGACCCGCGCCGAAGCGGAATCGATTCCGCTGGATGTGCTTTACGAAGACGACGACGTCACCGCCATCAATAAGAGCGCCGGGATGACCGTTCACGCCGGGGCGGGAAATGTTTCGGGGACACTGGTCAACGCGCTTCTGGGGCGCGGGCAGGCGCTTTCAACGGGTGGCGATCCGCTGCGGCCGGGAATCGTACATCGGCTAGACAAGGAAACGTCGGGCGTGATCCTGGTGGCGAAGAACGACGCGGCACACGCCAAACTCGCGGAAGCGTTTCGCCAGCGCGCCATTAAAAAAACATATCTCGCCCTGGTGCAAGGTGTTCTCGCAGGGGAAAGCGGCCGCATCGAATTGGCGATCGGGCGCGACCCGATTCATCGCACGCGCATGGCGACGCAGCGCAAGTCCTGGCACGGAGCGGGGATCGCGAATCCGCGCGAAGCGCGCACGGATTGGAAAGCGCTCGCCAAAATCAACAGCACGACACTGGTGGAAGTCCAACTCCATACCGGGCGAACGCATCAGATTCGAGTGCACTTCGCGGCGCTGAAACATCCGGTAGTGGGCGATACGCTGTACGGCGCGGCGCGGGAGTTGCGGATAGGCAAGCTCGATTTACCTGCTCTCGGGCGAAATTTTCTGCATGCCGCAAAGCTGGGATTCGCGCAGCCGCGGACCGGCGCATGGATCGAAGTTCGCGCGGAGTTGCCGGCAGAATTGCGCGATTACTTGAAGAAACTTTGCAATGCCGCGGGGGAATCGCAGAGCCGAATTGACGCTGCGCTAGCGGGATACCTATAATCGATGCACATGCGACGGATCATTACTTCCATCTTTTTGACGCTGGCGCTGCTGCTACTTCCACTGCCCGACCGCGCGCAGCAGTCTTCGTCTGACAAGCCTCAAGCACCCTCGCCGGAGGCGAAACCCCAGGCGCCCGCACCGGCGCAGGCCGCCGCGCCGAAGCAAGATCCTGCGCAGCAAAGCGATCAAACGATCAAGTCGGTCGTCAACCTCGTCGATGTGCTCTTCACCGTGCTCAACCGCCGCAACAAACTTGTCCCCGAACTCGAAAGGAGCGACTTCAAAATCTGGGACGACAAGTTCCCGCAGGAAATCCGTTACTTCAGCAAGCAGTCCGATTTGCCGCTGCGCATCGGCATGCTGTTGGATACCTCCAACAGCATCCGCGACCGCATCAAGTTCGAGCAGGACGCTTCGATCAATTTTCTGTTCAGCGTGCTGCGCCGCAATAAAGATGAAGCATTTGTGATGACTTTCGACGACGAGCCGCAAATCGTGCAGGCCTTCACCGGCGATGCGGGAGCATTGCGCGACCAGATCACCAAGACGCGCGCGGGCGGCGGCACGGCGATTTACGACGCGATTTACCAAGCGTGCGTGAAGGAGCTGAGCCATCCGCCGCGCCCACCGGGCGATCAGCCGGACGTGGTGCGCCGCGTGATGATTCTCATCAGCGACGGCGAGGACAATTTATCGACGCACACGCGCACAGACGCCATCGAAATGGCGCAGCGCACCAGCGTGGTCATTTACAGCATCAGCACGAGCACGCAGTGGGTTTCCCTCTCGCAGACCGATCCGAGCAAGGCGGCCGACCGCAAGTATCACCTGACGGACGGTGACAAGATTCTCCAGGACCTGGCCGAGGAAACCGGCGGCCGGGCGTTTTTTCCATATCACGTTGACGATCTGGACCAATCGTTCCAAGACATCGGCGACGAACTGCGCAACCAGTATTCCATCGCCTACCTCCCGACGAACTACGTTATGGATGGCCGCTACCATAAAATCCGCATCGAGGTGCCCGAACATAAGGGCTACCAGGTGCGCGCACGCCGCGGCTATTTCGCCCGCGCCAACACGCCGGCCACGCCAACTGCTCCGAGCGGCACGATTCAGTAAAGTTTTTTGAAAGTATTTTTGCGCTGCGCGATTCGAAAGTCAGCTTAATTACTAGCGGGGAATATTGCGGAGCAGGACGGCGTCGGAATCGGCGTGGCCCCGTCCAACCGCGAGCCGCGTGCCGTCCTTCGAATATCCATACGCGCCGATTTTTTCCGAAGTGAAGCGCGTGAGCTGACGGCGCGCCGATCCATCCAGTGGCTGCACCCACAGATTGTCGACACCCTTTTCCCGCACCGCATAGAGGATCGCCTTACCGGAGGGCATGAACGCCAGGCTGGGGAGGGCGCGGGGATCAAATTCGAAGGAAGATTTTTCTCCATCCAAAAGAGAATACAAGACGAACATAACCGTGTGATCTGCTTCGCGTGCTTCGAATGAGGCGACAGTTTTGCCGTCGGGAGAAAGGTCATAAGGCTCTGAGGGGGACTTGATAATTGTTTCAGGCGTGCCGCCGTCGATGGGAATGCGCTTCAGGAAATGGTTTTCTGCGGCGTCGATGAAGTACAGCCATTTGCCGTCACGCGAACAGACCGGCACTCTATCGTTGACGCCAAAAGTAAGACGCACAAGGTTTGCGCCATTTGAATCCACACGCCAAAGATTGGTTTCGGCGCCGCCGGACCGGCCGATACTTCGAAAGACGACATAGCGCCCCTGGCCGCACGAGGCGACCTGGTCCACCGCATATTTCGGGTCGGAGAAAATGACGCGGTCTCCGCCAGATGGATTGACCAGGCGGATGTCGGAGCCCTGGATAAGAAGAACTTGAGAGTCGGGAGTCAAGTCCCAACTCCGAATAGGCAGAGTTGAAGGTAATTTCAGCGGATTGAAGTTCTCGAGCGGGCCCGCGGGCGCGATCTCCACCCGGTATTTTGCCTGGCTCTGATTGGCAGCGATGGATTGGCCATCCGCGGAAAGGCTGGGATGAAAGTAGTCGTTGGTATCTGTGGTCAAGAGACGGAAGGCGCCGTCAGGGAAGGAAACGATGCCAATTTGTCTGCGCCTAAACCCAGTTTCCGCCATGGCGGCAGAGACGAGGAGACCGGTCATGTCCGGGAGCCAGACTGGCTCGTTATAGAGGCGATCCTTGGCAATGGCTACCTGCTTCATGGAACCGCTCGCGACGTCCACGGCGAGGAATCCGCCGATATCCTGTGGCGTAGGCTGGACGATGGGAATCACGATAGTTTTTCCATCGGGAGACCATGCGAGTGTCAGGTTATCGACGTGAAGTTCCTTGTGATGGAAGAGATCACGTTCGAGTGTGCCATCGCGCCGAGCGATCTTGAGGTCAGCCACATGGGAATCGCCATGTTGGTGCAAGTAGGCGAAGCGCTGGCCATCTGGTGAAAACGAGATGGGACTGTCCACGTCTTTTATGAGCAGGCGCGGAGTTCCCCCGAGCATGGGGGCGTCATAGAGGGAAGCGATGGCTTGCTCGGAGTCGTCGCGGCGGACGCAATAAATGTAATTGCCGTCGGGAGAAAACGTGAGGCCGCTGTAGCGCGTGGCGGCAGGCGTGATGACTTGAGTGTTGCTGCCCGTGGGAATGTGCCGGAGCCAGAGGGATTGTAACCCATTCTCGTCAAGGACATGGAGCAGGTATTTTCCGTCAGGCGAAATTCTGGAGAGGAACACGTGCCCGTTGTTGGTGAGATTTTCGACCGACATTTGTTCGACGGGTAAAACTTTCTTGCGCGGCAAGAAGGAGTAGACGCCGAACGCGGCAGCGACGAGCAGCAGGACAACGATTCCCATCAGGAGAGCCGTGCCGAATTTGTTTTTGCTCGCAGCGGCGATGAGGATGGAGCTGCTTGAGGGCGCGCGCGGAGACTCGGCGGGAGTGACGGCAGGCGCGGATGATTGGGCAGGGATGCGTGTTGAAGAAGACGTGACAGGAGCGGCTTTTCCGGAGTCCAATTCGCGCTGAAGGCGTTTGAGGTCGGCGCGCATTTCCGCGGCGACCTGGTAGCGGACGTCGCGATCTTTTTCGAGGGCTTTGTTGAGGATACGCTCGAGTTCGGCAGGCGAGCCGGGATTCAGGGTGACGGGAGCTACAGGCGCGCTGTGCAAGATGTTGTCAAAGACGACGGCGCTGGTGCTGCCCGGGAAAGGGAGCTTGCCGGTGGTCAATTGATAGAGGACGCCGCCGAGCGAGAAGAGATCGCTTCGAGCGTCGAGTTCCTCGCCGCGCGCTTGTTCAGGAGACATGTAGGAGATGGTGCCGACGGCGGTGCCGGGGCTGGTGAGGAGGAGAGTTTCGGAGTCGCCAATCGTCTCGCCACCCAAGCCAGCATGATGTTCGGGGAGAAGCTTGGCGAGACCAAAATCGAGGATTTTGACGGTGCCGCGTTCGGTGACGAAAATGTTGGCGGGCTTGATGTCGCGATGGATGATGCCCTTCTTGTGGGCAGAGTCAAGAGCGTCGGCGAGCTGGACGCCGATGTCGATGGTGCGCGAAATGGGAAGGGAGCCGGCGGGGATGAGTTTGTCGAGGGTTTGGCCTTCGAGTAGCTCCATAGCGATGAAGGTTCGGCCATCGTGTTCTTCGATGGCGTGAATCGTGCAAATGCCGGGATGATTGAGCGCGGAAGCCGCGCGGGCTTCACGGAGGAAACGCTCGAGGGCTTGTTCGTCGCGATGCGTGGCTTCCGGAAGAAACTTCAGGGCGACACGCCGGCCAAGCTTGGTGTCTTCGGCTTCGTAGACGACGCCCATGCCGCCTTTGCCGAGCTGGCGGAGAATGCGGTAATGGGCGATGGTTTCGTTGAGCATGAGTGAGGAATGAAGAAAGGATGGTAGACGGTCGGGGGATTGGGGTCAATTCGTGGTGTGTTATACAATGCTTGGCGCTTCCGCCTCTAAAATCGTGAGAGGAGATTTTGACCTCATGATCTGCAATAACACACACCGGATCTTACAAAGCAATGTTAGTTCCACACGAAACAAATATCGATCCAACCCAGTGGCATATAGGGGGCAATTGTTCGTTGCGATTCTGTTGTTGATTGTCTGTGCGCCGGTCGCACACGGGCAGACGCAGGACGTCACAAGCAAACTGAGCGGTTTTGACTCCTACATGGAGCAGGTCCTGAAGGATTGGAACACTCCCGGAATTGGCGTGGGCATCGTGGTCAACGACAAACTGGTTTTCGCCAAGGGCTACGGCTATCGCGACTATGAGAAGAAGCTGCCCTTCACGCCGACGACGCTGTGCCAGATTGCCTCGAACTCAAAACTATTCACCGCTGTTTCCGCGGGCATGCTCGTCGAAGAAGGGAAGCTGACTTGGGACAAGCCGGTGCGCGAGTCGGTTCCAACGATTCAGTTTTACAACGATCAGCTGAACAACAACGTCACGCTGCGCGACATGTTGTCGCACCGCACCGGAGTTACACGTCACGACTTGATCTGGTTCAGGTCCCCTTTTACAAGGAAGGAACTCTTCGAAAAGTTGAAGTATCTCGAACCGCAAGAACCGATGCGGGAAGCGTTCCTCTACAACAACCTGATGTACGCGGCTGCCGGCGAAATCATCGAATTAAAATCCGGGAAGCGCTGGGAGGAGTTCGTGCGCGAGAGGATTTTCTCGCCGCTTGGTATGAACACGACGGCCTTCACGATTTCCGATATGACGCAGCATCCGGACCACGGCGTTCCCTACCGCGAAAAGCGTGACTCGTTCGAGCTGTACAAGATTCCTTATTATGAGGACACCGAGGGCGTGGCTCCGGCGGGCGCCATCATTTCCAATATCGATGAGCTGTCCCACTGGCTGATTGCGCTGATGAATGAAGGAAAGTACAACGGGAAACAAGCCCTGCCGGCGAGTGTGCTCAAAGCCACCTTGCAACCGGCCATTGGCTTGCCAAACACCCTTGGGGAAGCCCTAGGATTTTGGGAGCTGCTCAATCCAGCTTATGGCATGGGCCGGCAAACCGCGGCCTATCGCGGCCATCTGCTTACCTATCACGGCGGTGACCTTCCCGGTTTCCATTCGCAGGTTTCCTTCATGCCCAACGACAAGATTGGCGTGATCGTCCTGGTAATCAGCGATCATAGCGCTCCGCTGTACAACATCGTCAGCTACAACGTGTACGAGCGGCTTCTCGGCTTGGACCAGACACCTTGGAGCCAGCGCCAACTCCAACAGCGGCTCGCGGGAAAGAAAGCAGCCACGGAAGCGCGCGCGAAGGCCGGCGGTGACCGAGTTCCAAACACAAAGCCATCTCATTCGCTGGCGGACTACGCCGGCGATTATGAGAATGCGGCTTACGGCATCCTGAAAATCGGGCTTAAGAGCGACGCGCTGCAATTCGGTTTTCACGCGTTCGATTTTCCGCTGAGCCACTTTCACTACGATCGCTTTGACACGCCCGATGACGAGCAATACGGCAAGTTTTCCGTCAATTTCCGGACGAATCCGCAAGGTGATATTGATGGCGCCGTGATATCACTGGACCAGGCGGAAGTTGTATTCACACGCAAGCCCGAAACGCTGGACCCGGCGCTGCTCGAAAAGCTTGCGGGTGGATACTTGACTCCGACCAAGGTCAAATTTGAAGTTCTCTATCAGCCGGGGGCCGGTCTCTCGCTCGCCTTCCCGGGCGGACCTCCTATCAAGCTGATTCCACTCAAGGGGCTCAAATTCAGGACCCCGCAATTTGCCGATATCATCTATGAGTTTGTCATGGAGAACAGCAAAGTGACCGCGCTGAAGCAGCGCAACCCGTCCGGCGAATTCACGTTCCCGCGGCAATAGCGGGGCGTGAGCTGATAACGCGTAGCAATGGCAGCCGCGAGAATAAGTGGCCCGCGCGTGCTCAAGAACCCGTCGAAGAATAAACTCCAAGTCATTCCAGACTAGAGGGATGTTGCGCCTTATCCGTGCGTCTTATGCAGGGACAAGAATAATGCTTGACATATTCCTATATAGGAATGTATTGTGAGGACATGGCACGAGCGGCGACAACTTCGGATGCGTTCAACGCGGTGGCCGAGCCGCGGCGTCGGGCTATCCTGAACTACCTTGCGATGCAGGAGCGGCCCGTCGGTGAGATTGTGGATTCGCTGGGGTTGGAGCAGCCTTCGGTATCCAAGCACTTGCGAGTGTTGCTCGAAGTGGGCCTGGTCAATGTGCGGCGCGACGGCCGCCGCATGCTGTATCGAACCAATGCCGAAGCGATCCGTCCGCTTCACGAGTGGACGGAAACATTTGAACGATTCTGGCGTCACCAATTGAGCCGCATCAAGGAACGCGCCGAAGGAAAAAGCAATCCGCCAAAAGATTCAGGTCCGCATTTCATTCCACGGAGGAAGCATGATTACGACGGGAATAAAAATTGAGGATTTGACGTTGAATGTCACAGAGGAAATCCAAGTGCGCGCGCCGCTGGAAGCGACGTTCGCCGCTCTCCTGGAACAACTCGGGCCATTCAACGAAACGGCCGAAGGCAAGCCCATGCCCATGAAGATCGAGCCATGGCCGGGTGGCAGGTGGTACCGCGACCTGGGCGACAGCAACGGCCACTTTTGGGGAAGCGTGCAGGCCATCAAGCGCCCGACTTTGCTCGAAATTACGGGGCCGTTGTTTATGTCCTATCCGGTTGTTTCCAACGTGCAGTACCGCTTGAACCAGGTGGACGGCGGGACGCTGATTCAGTTCCGGCACTCGGCGCTGGGATTGATTCAGGACGATCATCGCAAGGGAGTTACAGGTGGCTGGAAGCACATCAACGAAGGTGTCAGGAAGCGGGCGGAGGCGGCGCGTCCGCGGTGAGCGCGGTTGTCGAGGAAGGAGATACTTTATGTGCCCGGCGTGTATTGCGAGTGCGACTATGGTGCTCTCGAGCGTCATGTTGACGGGTGGATTAACTGCACTTGTCCTGAAGGTTAGGGCGAACAAGGGCGCAAAGAATTCAGTTCAGCACACAAATCCAAAGGAGGAAACATGGGCCAAGTAACCAACGAGCAGGTGAATCTGATGTTGCGGCTGTACGAGGAACGGCGCGAGCCTAAGTTGAGAGAAGCGCGCGACTGGTTCTCGGCAAACTTCCACGTGAAAACTGCCGACGACTTGATACGCGTGTGTCCTCCCGGCAGCAAGGAAAACACGTACATGCGCATGGTGCTGGGTTACTGGGAGATGGTGGCCAGCATCGTGAACCGCGGGCTGATCGACGAAGAGTTTTTCTTCGAAAGCAACGGGGAACAGTGGGCTGTCTGGGAACAGGTGAAGCCGGTGATCGGCGCGTGGCGCGCCATGTTCAGCAGCCCGAACTTCCTCGCCAACCTGGAGACGCAGTGCAATCACCTGGAGGTCTGGAGAGAAAAGCGCAGCCCAGGATCCAACGATGCCATTCGCAAGGTTCTTGCGCAAACGCAACAGGCGACGCAAGCACAAAAGGCGCAGGCCGCCGCCAGCTAGAACCGCGGTTCGCACAGTTATCGGTAACAGCCAGTGGATGCGGGGCTCGGCCGAAGCTCGGCCGGGCTTCCGCATTCACCTGGCGCAAGACTATCTTCGGTGAGAATAGACAAGCAGGAGAGGAGAATCAGGCATGGCAACGAGAGCGATGGAACATGCAAAAGTCGTGTCGCCGACGGAATGGCTGGCCGCACGCAAGGAGCTGCTAAAGAAGGAGAAGGAGTTCTCGCGGCTTCGCGACCAGTTGAGCAAGCAGCGCCGCGAGCTGCCGTGGGAGAATGTTGAGAAGGTTTACGTCTTCGATGGGCCAAAAGGCAAAGAGACGCTCGCGGATCTTTTCGGCGGCAGAAGCCAGCTGATCGTGTATCACTTCATGTTGGGTCCGGGGTGGGCGGAAGGCTGCCCAAGCTGCTCGTTCATCTCGGATCACATTGACGGCAGCATGGTGCACCTTGCAGCGCGCGATGTCAGGCTGGCGGTCATCTCTCGCGCGCCGCTGGCGGAGATCGAGGCGTTCAAGAAGCGCATGGGCTGGCGGTTCCATTGGGTGTCGTCGCACGGCAGCGACTTCAATTATGACTACCAGGTGTCGATGAATAAAGAAGAGTTGGGCAAAGGCGAAGTCTATTACAACTACGGAATGCAGCAATTCCCCAGCGAGGAACGCCCCGGGACGAGTGTGTTTTACAAAGACGCGGCCGGCAATATCTTTCACACCTATTCGAGCTACGCTCGCGGACTGGACATCCTCATCGGCGCGTACAACTGGCTGGATATCACGCCAAAGGGCCGCGACGAAGAAGGACTAAAACATACCATGGCCTGGGTGCGGCATCACGACAAGTACGATGAGGGGTACAAGGTAGACGCGAAGGCCGAATACGTGCAACCTGCCAAAGCCGCAGACGTTGCAGGCAGTTGTTGCGAGCATCATTGATCGCGAAGCTTTCGGATTGCACGCAAGCACGATCGGGCGGCGACGCGTACTTCTTCAGAAGGAGTCCGCGTCAGCTTTGCCGCCCACAACTTCGGAAGGCTCACTCTTTAGGCGCGTAGTATCCCCTGCGGGCGAGAGCTTTCAATTCCTTGTCGGCCATTTCCATTTTGATTTTGCGGAATTTCCCATCGTGTGCCGAATTTGTAGGGTAATATCCGAGCGTGTATTGGTCGCGCAACTCCTCTGCGATCTGGTCGAACGCTTCCTGCAGATGTTTCATCGATCCCACGTCAATGACGCGCCCGCCGGTTTCCTCGGCCATTTTTTTGGCGACGTCGGGCCGCGTGCCGTAACCGGGATCGTGGACCAGCAGGATATGAATCACGGCGTCCGTGCGCTCGGCGACTTCGATGGCTTCCTTTAGCTCTACTTTGCTCCCTTGATCGTCTGCGTCGGTGATGATCACCAGCGCCTTGCGTCCTGCCTCGGTCGCCAGCTTTTCGGTGCACGCCACCCAAACAGCGTCGTAGAAGGCCGTTCCGCGCAAGCCGCGAGTCCGCGATTCGGGCGGTAGCGGCCCCGCATTGACCATGCTCACGTTCGGAGCGTTGATGCGCGCGCTGCGGATGGCACGGTCAAGCTGCGCTCGGTCATCGGTAAAATCGGAAAGCAGGTCAACGTCGGTCCCGAACGAAATCACCATGGCTTCGTCGCCCTTGCGGAGGACTTGGTTCAGAAAGCCCGTGGCAGCTTCCTGCTCGGCGGGCAGACGATTCTCCTCGCTAAGGC
Organism: Acidobacteria bacterium 13_2_20CM_57_17; assembly: GCA_001914785.1. GTDB lineage: Bacteria > Acidobacteriota > Terriglobia > Acidiferrales > UBA7541 > Acidiferrum. The sequence continues at coordinate 69,932 of MNDE01000154.1, forward strand.
TGGTATCGATGAGCAACCCGAGGGTGATGGGCAAAGCTCTCTCATTCGAGAAGAAGGCGATCTTCTGCTCTTGGTCGTCTTCGAAGACATGAAAGTCTTCCTTCTTCAGGCTGGGCATGATGTGTTTTTTCTTGTCGCGGACGGTGGCGAAAATGTTTACGAGGTTCACTTGGCTCTTGATCACCGGCGGTGCTTGCGCGGCAGGCTCCTGCGACGTGGCGGGAATCGATAAACTCGCCGCAACCGTTGCCGTCACACAGTGCATCAAAAGCTTATGCATCGATTGCATGTATACTTTCCTCAGCGAGAGATGCCCGGCTGTAAAAATGCCGCGGGGTTACTGCCGCCCTGTAGGATGCCGCGAAGCGGTGCGATGGATGCGTGACCGAAATCGCCGGCGCGGATAATTTCAATAGGAAGTTTGGCTTGAGGACTATGAAAAGTCTACGAAAAACGGTGTGGATGGCTGGAGCGCTGTTCTTCGCTGTACCCTTTGCCTATCTTGGCGCGCAAACCACGAAGCAAAGTGCTCCTCCTGCAACGCAGGAACAGGGCTCTCCGGCGCCCGCTCAACAAGGCGGTCCAGCCACCATCCGCATTCCTGTTAACCAGGTCATCGTCCCAGTCACCGTTAAAGATGGAGCCGGCCGGCTCGTTCCCGACCTTCGCCGGGATGAATTTCGCGTCTTCGAGGATAACGTCGAGCAAAAAATCGCTTCCTTTATTGCCGAGCCGATTGCCATCTCCATGGTTGTGCTGATTGATAACGACCTGAATTCCAGGGACGCCAGGCAGGTAGAGCAAAGTCTCCGCGCGATTGTTGCCGGACTGAGTCTGACTGATGAAGCCTGGGTTTGCCGCTTCGACCAGCGCTTTCACCCGGGCAAAGGCTTCCTCAGCGACCAGGACAAGCTGCTTACGGAATTGAAGCGAACGCGCCTGGACGGCCCCCCCCCCGCGGGACCTTCGAGCGCGGCCATCGCCAATAGCCCTTCGATTAACGGACATTCCGCCATCGGTGATGCGCCGAATATCGCCGGAGGTCTGACGAATCTCAAGGGCCAGCCGACCAAGGCATTGGACGATGCGGTCTACGCCGCAGCCCAGTTGCTGAAAGACCGTGATCCAGAGCGCCAGCGCCGGAAGATTATTTTTTTGATTTCCGACGGCGTCAACGGGCCAAAGTTCAATGTGAATAACTACGACACCGTGCTGAAGGAACTGCTTCGCTACAACATTACGGTTTACGGAATTGGCGTGGGCAGCGCTTATTTCGAACGAAGATTCGAACGCCTTTCCAAGTACGCGCACGATACGGGAGGCGATGTCTACTATGGAATGAAGAGCCGGGCCATGGAGGAGCTATACGCCCGAGTTACGGAAGAGGCTCGCAACCAATACACGCTGGCCTACGCTCCCAGCGGAACGGACCGCGGCCTGGAATATCATTCCATCGAGGTCCGTGTGAGGCGCGAAGGCTTGACCATCCTGACCCGCGAGGGGTACTACACTGGGGCGATGCCGAGATAGCCTAGTTTTTTTCTTGCAAATTATCTTGACTCTTGCACGGACCACTCGTATATGAGGTCGGAGGCGAGTGGCTGGCGGTGACGCTGGTTGTCTGCCCAGACTGAGGAGGAATTTCGCATGAAGAAAAAGACTAAGAAGGACGAGAAAAAAGCCCCAAAGAAAAAGAAATAAGTGATCTCCAACAAGATTTTGCAGCTTGGGCGCCCTGACGAAGGTTGGGGCGCCTCTTCTTTTTCGCCTTAGTCGCGAAGGAAGAGAGATTCGGTCAGGTCTTGCCCACCACAACAGCTTCACCTGTTCCCGGTAACCCTTCCATTGCGCGTTCGCGAAGATAGAGAAACAGTGGGAACGCCAGGCTCACTCCAACTGCGCATAGACCGGCAATCGGAAGCCAACGGAACGGCAGCCGGAGCCGTCGTCCCTCGATGCGCATAAACACCAAGAGGACTATGGAAGAGACGAGGACGTCCAGACCGAAGAACGCGCTGATGCGGTTGGCGAAAAGCTGGCGCATCAGCAGCCCGAGCGGCAGTCCATTCTCCATGACCCACGGGACGAATTGCGAGTAGGGGATCGCTGTGCCCAGAACGCAAAGGAACAAGTAAACATTTTTGCGGTTCATAGGATATTCTCCAATTCGTCGAGCGTTGCGAGGTTTGCGGATATTCACTCTTCCAAAAAAATTGCTTCAACCGCTCAGCGTTTCTTCATGCGCCGGGCAAATCGGCCTATAGGCGCAATTGCGGCAGACGAAGCCTCGTTTCGCTCGGAATTCTCCCGCGCGAATGTCCCCAGCTACTTCTTGCACGATTTTCTGCGCTTCATCCAATTGCTTGGCGTCCCGCGTGGTTTCTTGCCGCTGATTGTCTTGCAAATAATGAAACACGAGCCGTACCGGGTTCAGCTCCAAAATTTCTTTAACAGCCAGCGCGTACAAGCTCAACTGTAAATCTTTCTTCGCGTCCACATCCTTTTTTGGGCGTCCCGTTTTGTAATCGACGATTTCCACGTCCCGCTCGTTCCCCAACGCATTGATCTGGTCGATGCGCCCCTTAATGATCACGTCGTTGTCGAGGGGCAATTCGAACGCCTTCTCCTGCCCCAGCGCTTGCGGCAATTCCTCCATCATACCCGCATGAAACGCTCGTAACTGCTCCAGCCCGTCTTTCTTGTATTCCTGTTCCTGATATTCGTCCTCGAATCCTTTCGAATTCCATTCTGTCTCAAAAATTCTTTGCACTTCTTCGAAGGGGAGCTTCACTCCCTTGCGCAGTTGGTCCACAAAACGTTTGATCGTAGTGTGCATCACCGCTCCAAAACTCATCGCCGCCTTCGGTCCCTCTCGAAGCGACCACAAATACCCGAACAGATACCGTTGCGGGCAAGTCCGGTAGCCGCTCAGCGCTGAAGGGCTGAGCGTCAACGGCTCCGGTGACGGCGGGTGAAACTCCTCCGCCCAATCCGCGATGCGCGAAAAAATCCTTGCCGGCTCTGCCGCGGCGGGGAAGAGCTGCGCATCTTCTCGATCGTGTTGCGGCGCTCGATCCTCCGGTCCCGCAGGAGCCAGTTTTGGCATCATTTGACGCACGTCCTGCCGCTTGATCGCCGGTTCCATAACGATGTCCTCGATGAACACCGGCACTTTTCCTTTTTTCTCCGTAACAGTCGTGATGGTCAGGCGTTCTTCCGCGCGTGTCAGCGCCACGTAAAACAGCCGCCGCTCTTCCTGGATGTGAAACTGCTCTGCGGGCGCGCCCTCTTTCATGAGTTCCACAGGGAATTCGAACACGCGCGGCCTCTCGGTTGCCGGAAAGGCGCGGTTGTTCACGCGCAACAGAAACACCTGCGGAAACTCCAGACCCTTCGCTCCATGGACGGTCATCAACTGCACTGCGTCCGGCGGCGCGTCGTCTTCCAGGCTCACCACTCCGCCGGCCTGAGCGTAGTAATCCAGATATTCGATAAACTCAGGAAGGCCGCGCGTTTCGCTTTTCGGTTCCCACTCCTTCATGAATTCCGCCAGCCGCTTGACGTATTTTCGGTCGTGCTGCTTCGCGCGCTGCGGAATCTCCAGCCACTCCGTCAGAGTTCCCAGAATCTCTCGTGCCGTGGAGCGCTTCAGCGTTTTTCTCTGCGAAGAAATAAATTCCACCAGTTCCCCGAGCGCCGCATGCGAGCGGTCGAACGCCAGTTGCCCCTGGGGCAGTTGCAGAAGGTCGTAGACTGCCTTTTTCTCTTTTCGCGCGCGCTCGGCCAGGCGCACTAAGTCCTCCGCTTCCGAGTGCCATGCTGGCGCTGCCAGCACGCGCGCGCAGGCGATGTCGTCGTACGGCGCGGCAATCAGCCGCAGGTACGCGAGCACGTCTCTTACCAGCGGATGCTCCAGGATGGAAAGTCTCGTGATTACAAAAGGAATCTTTCGCCGCGATAGCTCTTCCACCAGATCGTCCCGGTGCGCATGCTGGCGATAGAGCACGGCAAAATCCTTCCAGCGACGCCCTGCTCCATGAATGCGCTCCAGTTCGCTCGCCACCCATCGCGCTTCTTCTTCCGGAGTTGCCAGCTCCACGATGCGGATTTTTTCGCCAGGAGGTTTGTTTGGCGAGAGGACTTTCTTTGGAAAGTCGGCGCTTACGGCGTTTTGCCCGATCACTTGCATCGCCACGCGCAGGATGTTCGGCGTCGAGCGGTAGTTCTCCGTTAGCGCCACGCGGAACGATGTGGAGTCCTGGCCCTCCTTCCATCCCGCAAATCGCTCCAGGAACAATTTGAAACTCCCGAACGAAGCTCCGCGGAACCGGTAAATCGCCTGGTCGTTGTCGCCGACTGCGACGATATTCTTCGCCGACCCGGCCAGCAGCTCCAGCAGTCGGAGCTGTGCGATGTTGGTATCTTGAAATTCATCCACAAGGATGTAGCGGTATTTGTTTTGCAGAGCCTCGCGCAGTTGCGTGTCCCGCTCCAGCAGCCCAACCGCTCCGGTGATCAGCGAGCCGAAAGAAACGCGGTTCTTTTCGCGCAGGAGCTCTTCGCTGGCTCGGTAGGCGCGCGCCAGTTCCTGCTGCAAAGCCACCGTCTCAAGGCGTTCCGCGAAGGTGTCATCGTCCAGCATTCCCCGCTCTGCCTCCAGGCGCGCCGCCAGCCCGTCGGCATAGCGCTGATAGTCTTCGCCGGATACCAGTTCGTCCTGGCAGCGCGAAAAAAACTCCACGAAATCATTTAGGAATTGCCCGGGGTCGGCCAATCTCCGGTATTTTTCCAGACGCAGCCGCCGCAGGTTGCGCCGCAGCAGAATCCAGTGATCGAACTCGTCCAGCATCACGCGTTGCGGTTCGGCTGCCGCCAGCAGCGTTTCGCAGAAGGAATGAAACGTCGCCAGCGTCACCGCTTTGCCGCGCTCGCCGGTGGCTTTCACCACGCGGGCTTTCATTTCGCCGGCAGCTTTCTTCGTGAATGTCAGCCCAAGAATATTTTCACCGGAGAGCGTTTCATCCGATTGCAGCAGGTGCCGGATGCGTTCTGTGATGACGCGCGTTTTTCCGGTTCCCGCGCCGGCAATCACCAGCAGCGGCCCTTCGCCGTGCGTGATCGCACGCCTTTGCGCGTCATTCAGCTTCAGCCCGCTCTCTTCCTGCGGCGTCATTTCAAACAGCGTGGCCATGACTCAGGCAGAGTATCGGATTGTGGGGCGAAGGGGAAGCGAAGATTGCAGAACTTTAGTCCATCCCTAACGTTGCGACTTCTCCCCGACGGCAACCTGCTTGTTGAACTCGCCCGACTTCTTTTTCGGGATCGTTAGCGATTGCCACTTGTCACCGGCGAAGTGCCGCGCGAGATAGACAATTTGCCCCACGTGATAAGAGTAGTGCGCGATCTGGCGGTTGATTGCTTGCATCACGGAATGCGGCTCTGTCCGAATTGTCACTGTTCGCGACGCGTCCGTATCAGTGAGCGGTTCGAGCGCATCGAACAAATATTTCCACCCGCGCTCCCATAGCTCCATCAATTCCGCGCGCGTCGCTGGCGGTTCTTCAAATTCCGTATCGCGGTTGCGGTCCGGTTTCTCTCCATCGGTGGTCAGAAAATCCGTCCAGCGCGACCGCATGTTGCCGGCCAGGTGTTTTACGATGATGGCGATAGAATTCGATTCCGCATCCACTACAGTGAAGATCCCTTCGTCCGGACACTGCACCATCGCGCGCTCGCCCAGCTTCTTGTAGTAACGAAAAAGGTCGATGGAATCCTTCAAGTAGGACGTCGTCAACTGGTGTGCCATAGCGCCATTTTCTACCGTGGACGGAACTTGTCAACCTCCGCTTTCATTTCTGACGCGCACGTCAATTTTCATTCATCGCAGGCAACCGAGCGCCTCGCTCGCGCAACGAAACAGAGCACGAGTTGAGCCGCCCGAAGAACGGTTTCGAGCGACGAGAAAGAAATGCTTGACAATTCGCTTTTTGTTCGCCTAATATCGCTGCGCTGAAATTTCGAATTTCACAACGGAGGTTCGTATGACCATTGGACAAACCATGCTGTCCGAATTCGACGAGGAGATGAAAAACACCCGCAAAGTCCTGGAACGCTGTCCCGACGAAAAGTGGAACTGGAAGCCGCACGAAAAATCCGGCACGCTCGGCTGGCTCGCCGGCCACGTCGGCACTGTCCCTGAGTGGATTACCATGACCATTAACACGGAAGAGCTCGATTACGCCCCCGTTGGAGGCCCCGCCTTTGAGCCGCCGAAAATCACCAACCGCAAGGAACTCCTGGCTGCTTTTGATAAAGGCGCTGCCGAAGCCCGCGCTGCGCTCGCCAAAGTCAGTGACGCCGACATGGCGAAAGGTTGGAAACTGCTGGCAGGTGGCCAGGAGATCTTCACCATGCCGCGTGTCGCGTGCATTCGCGGCATGTGCCTCAACCATCTCATCCATCATCGCGCGCAGCTCACGGTTTACTTCCGGCTCATCGGAGTTCCCGTGCCAGGCCTCTACGGTCCCAGCGCGGATGAAAGCCAGCCGGGCGCGGCCGAAGCGGCGGCTCATTGAGCCCAGCATGATTTATCTGGGGGGCGGAGCAATCCGCCCTGTGTTTTGTCCGTGGCGACAGCCTCCTTCATCGCATCGCGCTATAATAGTGTGCGTCTCTCCTCTGGAGGCGCGTCATGACCACGGAAACCCCCGTCATTCTCTCCGCTGTTCGAACGCCCATCGGCAAATTCCAGGGCGGCCTTGCTGGATTCTCCGCGCCCGAACTTGGCGGCAAAATCGTCGCTGAAGCGATTCGCCGTGCGGGCCTCGATTCAAATCAGATTGACGAAGCGATCCTGGGCAACGTGGTGCAGGCGGGCCTCGGACAGAATCCCGCGCGCCAGGCTGCGCTCAAGGGCGGCTGCAATCCTCGCGTCGCTGCCATGACCATTAATAAAGTCTGCGGCTCCGGATTGAAGGCCGTCGCTTTGGCCGCACAAGCCGTGCAGCTTGGCGAATCGGAAATCGTCGTCGCAGGGGGCATGGAGTCCATGTCGAACTGTCCGTATCTTTTGCCGCAAGCGCGCACGGGTTACCGCATCGGTGATGGAAAAATTGTCGACTCCATGATCAATGACGGCCTCTGGGACGCTTACGAAAATTTTCACATGGGCATGACCGGCGAACTGGTCGCCGAAAAATACGGCATTACGCGCGAAGAGCAGGACCGCTTCGCGTTCGAGAGCCACCAGAAAGCGGTGCGCGCGCGTAAGTCCTGCTTCTTCGAAGCGCAAATTCTGCCCATCGAAGTGCCGCAGAAAAAAGGCGAGCCGTTCGTCATCAAATACGATGAATCGCCGCGTGAAGACACGAGCATGGAAGCGCTCGGGAAATTAAAGCCCGCGTTCAAAAGAGATGGGACAGTCACCGCAGGCAATGCGCCCGGCACCAACGATGGCGCGGCGGCGCTGGTGGTCACCAGCGAGCGCAACGCTTCGCGCCTCGGCAAGCAGCCCGTCGCGCGCATCGTCGCACAAGCCTTCAGCGGCGTGGAACCTAAGTGGGTGATGATGGCGCCCGTTGACGCTGTCGAAAAGCTCCTCACAAAAACCGGCTGGGACCGCGACAAAGATGTTGATTTGGTCGAGTTGAACGAAGCTTTTTCCGTTGCGGCCATCGCCGTCACGCGTCAGCTCAAACTCAATCCCGAAAGAGTAAACGTCAATGGCGGCGCGGTCGCGCTCGGTCATCCCATTGGCGCGAGCGGCGCGCGCATCCTCGTTACCCTGCTCTATGAATTGGAGCGCCGCAACCTTAAGCGCGGCATTGCCGCACTCTGCCTCGGCGGAGGCAACGCCGTTGCCCTCGCCGTCGAACGTTTCTAAATTCTCGAAATTATTTTTTACTGGACGAGCGTGCTTTGGCTGGCCACGCATTTCCACTGGCCGTTCTGCTTGATCCAGGTGTCCGTGAATCGCGCTCGCCGCGTGTACGGTTTTCCCTTGGTCATTCCCGTTTCGCGATAGACGCCGGAGACTACTCCCGCGTTGCTGTAGACATGAACCTGCATGCCCTCGTCGTACATGTGGTCCGGAGTCGAACTGGGGCTGGCAACGGATCGCAGGTATTCCGCTCTAGTCTTGAGTGAGCCGTCGTAATCCACATAAACGAGCGTGTCGTCGAAGAGCGAAGCGATGGCTCCGGCGTCGCGTCCCATTTCCGCTTGATTCCAGGAGCGTTCCAGTTGGATGAGCTGAGTTTCGTCGTCGGCCGCTTTGGCGCGCCCCTGGATCAGGACTACGAACCCGACCGCCATGATCGGCACAAGCAGCAAAATTCTTCTCATGAGGACTTCCCTCCACGTGCTAAACGTTACGGCAACAATGCTATCGGCCACTTCGTCCGTCAAGAAGAAAGGGCGCTAAGGAAGCGGTGAAGTAACAGCCCGCCATATTCCTCGGAAAATTCTAAGGAGCTGACCGACGCATATCTTCTCTGGACCGGGAATACACCTTGTGGCAATATGCGAGCCGCTCATTCTGCGTAAGCCGTGTCTCGGAAGATTATTCGGGTATTTACCTGACTGGAATTTCGAGCATGGCAAGAATAGAGTACCGCGGGGCGGGGAGGGTGGTCTCCACGTCCGGTCGGTGTTCGGGAAACAGGGTCGGTGTCCGGAAAAACAGGTCGGCCCAGGAACCAGCTTTCATTCTTCTCGCGATGGGGTGACGTATGATGAATGCCTTCTCCAAATTTGTGCTGGTAGTGTGCTTTGCCTTGTTCGTTTCGCAGGGATTGCTCGCGCAGTCAGACCTCGGCAAGATTTCAGGTTTTATCAAGGACCCGTCAGGCGCGACGATTGCCAACGCCAAGGTTACGATTCGAAATAACACGGGCGGCGTCGAGCGCCAAACGACGACCAACGATTCCGGGTACTACGTCGTTACGAATGTGCCGCCTGGCCTCTACACGATGATCGCAGAGGCAACTGGTTTCCAGAAGTACGAGAGCACGAACAACAAGCTAGATCCGGCCGCGGATCTCGTCATCGATGCGACGCTGAGCGTTGGTTCGTCCAGTCAAACCGTCGAGGTTTCGGCATCGACGGTGCAACTGCAGACGGAATCAGCAGCAGTGCAAAAACTGGTCACACGGGAACAGATTGACTTGCTCGAGTTGAATGGGCGGAACCCGATCGGCCTCGCGGGACTGGTTCCCGGGGCACGCGGCGGCACGGCGGCGAGCCTGACGTTTGCTTTCAGCCAGGGTCCGGCGAATTTCAACGGCTCGCGCAACCCGGAGAATTTGATCACCTACGACGGTGCTCCGGCTACGCGCACGCGCTCCAACGGAACGAGCCTGGGTGCCGCGGACGTGGACTCCACACAGGAAGTCGAGATACTGACCTCGAACTACGCCCCTGAGTATGGCCGCACGTCCGGCGCGCAGATTCGCATCGTCACTAAGACCGGCACGCAGAACTTCCACGGCGCCGCTTACGAATACCTGAGGAATGACGCGTTCAACGCCAACACCTGGACGCGCAACACTAATGCTTTGACAGCGTATGTGGCGCCCATGAAATACAACCAGTTTGGATACAACCTCGGCGGCCCGTTCTACATCCCCGGGAAATTCAACACCAATAAGAAAAAGGTTTTCTTCTATTGGGGGGAGGAATGGGTCAAGTACCACTTTCTCGAATCGGGTTCATCGGTCGGGTCGGCAGGCCTGCTATCGGTTCCGACGCTCAAAATGCGGCAAGGGGATTTCAGCGAATTGCTCAGCCCGAATCCCTTCTACTCAGCAACCAAGATTATCAACGATCCGAACACGGGCACGCAATTCGTTGCATCAGCGAGTCCCGCCGCCCCCAATTACAGTCCCGCTTGCACGAGCGCGGCTGGCTGTCCCAACGTCATCCCGGTCAACCGACTTAGCCCGAACGGCGTCGGCATCCTGAATGCGTGGCCAATTCCCAACCTCACGAACTTTATCGGCGGCAATGGCAACTGGTTTGCCGCGAAGCTGCACACTTTCGACCAGCGCAAGGATACCGCCGGTGTGGATGTAAACCTCACAGAGAAGCAGCGTCTCAGGTTTCACGCAATGAATTACGCATATCTGGAGTACCAACCTCTTGACGGCAATACCGATCGCACCCCGAAGTTTTTCAATCGCCCCAACAAGACCGGCTCACTCAACCATACGTGGACGCTCAACCCCAGAATGGTGAATGAGGTTCTGATCAGCGCCAGCGAGGACGTCGTGTTGATACCTGTCGACACGGCGAACTTCTTCGATCGAACGAAGGCGTGCGCACAATCCACCGTGCCATGCAGCCTCAATTACCCCTACATATTTCCGACTGGGAAGCTGCTTCCGAACCGCATCCCGACGGTGAATTTGTCCAACTTCTCGGGACTGAGCGGCGGGCCGTATCCGTCGCATTCCGCGGGCCCCATCTATGACATATCCGACAGCTTCACCTGGGTAAAACAAAATCACACGCTGAAATTCGGTGCTCTTTGGGAGCGCTCCGGCGAAAACGACAATGACGAGATAAACGTTCAGGCTTGCCCGACTTGTACGAACAACCAGAATGGCCAATTCCTCTTCACCGATGGCCGTGCCGGCGGGACAGGGGTCGCCGCCGCTAACGCCGCTTTGGGCCTGTTCGACAGCTATTCAGAAATCGGGCATCGTGCATACACGATCTTTCGCGCCAACATGTGGGAGTCGTTCGCGCAAGACTCTTGGAAGATGAGGCAGAATTTGACTCTTACCTTCGGCCTCCGCTATTCCGTCATTGTTCCCTACCATGCCCTGTGGGGAAACATGATTGTTTTCGACCCGCGGTTTTATGATCCGGCTAAGGCAGTTACCATCAGCCCGACGACCGGTCTCATTCAAGGCACCGTTGACCCAAAGACGGGTCTTGTTACCGGCACCGGAGCAGACACTTATAACGGCATGGTCATCCCCGGCAGCGGGTTCCCATCTTCCGCAATAAAGCACTTTCCGGAGGCCGACCCGACTCAGTTCGATTTCAGCCGCCTGTTTCGCGGCGTTTCCGACCATTACTCCGACATTCAGTGGGGTGAAATCCAGCCTCGTCTCGGTATTGCTTACCAGTTGAACAAAAAGAACGTGTTTCGCCTTGGCGCGGGGCGCTACACGACTCGTTTGGGCGTGAGTGACTCGATCTTCCTCGGCGGGAATCCGCCGTTCCAACCGAACGCCAGTGTCGCCAACGGCTCGGCAGATAACCCCGGAGCTGGCGGCGGAGCCAACATTACCCGGGTGGTCACAACGCAAAGCAAAGGTTTTAAGCCTCCTGAATCGTGGGCCTGGAATGTCACCTATGAGCGCGAGATGTTCTGGAAGTCGCTCGTGAGTGTAGGATACGTGGCACGTCGCGGCTTGCATCTGCAGCGCGAGGCCGACATCAACCAGCCGACGACAGCAGTTGTGGCGGCGAATCCTGGTGTCAACATTAACGCGCTGCGGCCCTACAAGGGCTTCGGCTCCATTCGACAAACGGATAACGCAGCCAACTCCATGTATAATTCACTCCAGATTTCTTGGAACCGCCGCTACTCGAACGGGCTACTGTTCGGAGCGTCCTACACATTGTCCAAGAGCATAGACAATGGCTCGAACCAGCGTGACGTTGTCCCCGATACATATGACATAAGCATGCTATGGGGCCCGTCGGAATTCGACGCCCGGCACATCTTGGTGTTCAACTACCTCTACGACCTGCCATTCTTCAAGGACCGCTCCAAGTTGACTGGGAAGGTGATAGGGGGCTGGCAAATCAGCGGCATCACTCAGTTCCAGACAGGCACGCCCTGCGGCGCTGCCGAGGCTAAAGACTACGCTGGCGTGGGCCTGGACTCGAACTTTGGGTGCGGTACTAACGGGCAGTATTATACCGTCAACGGCACTCCCAGAATCATCGGAACGTTCGGCACCACTGGTCAGTGGTTCGACACCTCAGTTTTCTCCAAACCGGCTGCGGGAACTTTCAACACGCAGCGCGTTCGCGACTTGATCTACCAGCCCGGATACCAGAACTGGAACCTTGGGCTGTTCAAGACGTTCCCCATTACCGAGAAAATAGGTCTCCAGTTCCGCGCCGAGGCGTACAACTTCATCAACCACCCAAACTGGGGCGGAGGTAGCGGCGGCGGCGTGAACTTCAATCCGACCAGCTCAAACTTTGGGAAAGTGACAACAAAGGGAGGCGGTGTCGCGGGCGGCGAGCGGAACCTGCAGCTGTCGCTGCGCTTCTATTTCTAGCTGTCGCTATCCTGCGCACGGCACTAGGCTGTGCCTTGCGCGGGAATCTCGGCGGCGTTTAGCGCTGATTTCAGATCGTTGCCGCAGTAGGGGCAGAACTTGTCGGATTCCGCGATTTCGCGCTTGCACTGCGGGCACGAAGGATGCAAGTTGCACTTGCAGTTCGGGCAGAAGTTGAACCGCGCGCCCACGGTGTTTCCGCATTGCGGGCAAGGATACGGAAGCGGCTCGCGCATCAGAAAATAAATCACGAAGCCGATGAAGCCCCACGCGGGCAGAAGAATAAGCACAAGAATTGTCCACAAGGCAGCGCTCATTCCGCGGCGCGAAGCATCGCGGTTGACGTAGGCGATCATGAAAATCATCACCGCCATGCAAAGGCTGGCCGCGGTGACGATTCCTGCCAAAGCTAACGATGCCAGCGCCGGGTTATCCCGCAGTTCCGGCGGAAAAATCTGGTCCCCGCGCTGAGGCGCGCTCATGTTCACCAGAAAAGCGATTGCTTGCGCGGCGAGGAAGAGCACAATCACCAGAATAATCAGCCATCGGGGAATAATTCCAAACTCTTGCCAGAAGCGCAGATTTTCTTTCCGCCGTCGAAGGCGAATCAGACGCTTTCTCTCGTTGAATGAATCGGTCACGCGTTGCTGGTAGTCAGACATTCTTTTCTCTCTCCACGTGTCGCAGTCAGCTTCCCTGATTGATCCAATCGGCTTGCTCGCCCCTTCGCGAAGCTTCCATCAGCAGCACCGCCACGGCAAACAGCGCCGGAATTGACCACCACAGACCAAATCCAACTTCCCAGACCAGCTTGGGAACTCCGGTGCGCTGGCCGAGCCATTGAAACAAGCTCCACACGTACGGCGCGCTCGCGACGCCAAAAATCCAGGACAGGCCGCAAGCCAGCCACAGTGCGCGGCGCTTGGGTTCCCGCTCGCGCAATTCCTGGGCGCGCAGGCGTACACGGAATTGCGTGCGGCTAGCAAGTCCCGCCGGAAGGGAAATGGGCGCGGTCCGCAACAACCGCAAAGCGCGATCGGTCTGGCGCGCATGCTTGGCGCAGAAATCACATTCTTCGAGATGCGCGCGGAGCCAGTTGCGGTCGGTTTCCGGCATTCCTTCCACGCGCGCTTGCGCGATCAATTGCAGGGCGCGTTGGTGCATGTTTTCGCTCATGCTGCGGCGCCTCCCTGAAGCGCTCCGCGAAGCGCTTCGAGGCCGCGATACAACCGCGACTTCACGGTCGAGAGGGGAATGCTGAGCACGCCCGCCATTTCGTCGATTTGCAATTCTTCCTGGAAGCGCAGGACCAACACTTCGCGATAAATGGCGGGAATTCTCTGCAGAGATGCTTGAACGCTTTCTTCGGCCTCTTGGCTAAGAACCTGGCGCAGCGGCGAAGGATCATTTTCGTCCGCGAGTTGGAGCGGATGCTCCTGTTCGGGATCCGTCAGCGTGTCCAGACTTTGCGCTTTCTTGGAGCGTTGCCAGTCGATCACCAGGTTTCGCGCAATCGCGAAGAGCCAGGCTTCGAATTTTGATTTGCCATTGTATTGATGGCCGCGCTCGAGGACGCGGATCCAGGTTTCCTGAAAAAAATCTTCGGCGCGTTCCTTGTTCCCGGTGATGTAGATGAGATAGCGGAACAGGCGGTATTGATATTGCTCGATGAGGCGGTCGAGGAGATCGGGGTCGCGGCGTTGCAAACCGCGCGCGATGGACTTTGCTTCACCGCTCATCAGCGTGGAAAAAAACAGCGTCGGTACCGGCGTCGCCGACGGACCGAAGAAGATGGACGGCTGCGGCGTCAAGCATGAGGTCGTGGCGCACATTCTAATGGGTATACGAGGAAGTATGGAAAAAGACTCAGCAGGTGACAGAGAGGCTAGATGCCCCCCCACCCCCCCTATGATTATGTATGAATATAAAAACAAAAGAGTTACAGAAAAAGCATTTCGTAAGCCGTTGATTCTAAAGGACACGATTTTGGTTGTTTTGGGTTGGCAACGGGCCGAAATTGCCGGTCTGAAAAGAAAAAGCGGGAGCAAGCTCCCGCACTCCAAATGCAGTTTTCTACGGAAGGAAGTGTACCACAAATTACTGGAAAGTCAAAGGAAAACCTTGGGAATGTCAAACCCCTTTTTGAAATGTCCCCTTAGCCAGACTCGAGAAAGTGTAACCTTGGGGGCTGGAAAGGCCTGGAGCACCATGTATTGTCCCCGGTGTAAAGCGGAGTATCGACAAGGGTTTACGCGTTGCGCCGATTGCGACGTAGATTTGGTGTATGAGCCTCCCGCGTCTGCGGGCGGCCCAGGCGAAACAGGTGGACGGCCTCAAACTCCGGAGGATCCTTTTTGTTCCTTTTGGCGCGGCGACGACCCACGCATTCATGCCGAACTTTGCGAACTGTTGAACGAGGAAGGAATACCTCACAGGACTGTCCGGCGGGAAGACCACCTTTTCAACCTGAATACCAAGAGTGCCTTTGAGATTGGGATTCCGTTTTCACAATTCGAGAAGGCGGAAGCCGCGATTAAGGCGGCATATGGGACGGAAGAAGAGCAGCAGGATGCTGCTCGCCTTCTGCCTTATGGAGAGGGGTACACGCCGGGGGTTCGCGGCGTTTTTCCGTGGCGACCTTCGGTAAAGGGTTTTGTTCGAGCCGCAATTGATGGGGAAGAGGAACCCGAGAATGTAATGACGCCGGCTTCTGAAGAACCCGATATAGACGGGCAAGCGGAAAACATCCCGAAGGGTTGGGATCCCACGAAGTGGAATCCCGAAGAGGCCACGGTGCAAGTGTGGCTAGGGGAACAGTCTTATCCCGGAGAGATCATCGAAATGGCGCTGCGGGAAAATCAGATTCATTCGCGCTTCGAAAAGAAAACTGGAAGAAACACCATTTGCGTTTTATCAGAGGATGAAACGCGTGCCCTAGCGGTTGTGAAGGAAATCGTCGAAGGCGCGCCGCCCGAGTAGGTTATTCGCGATGGCTCATTTGAAACAGGCGGCTGTGGGGTTTCGCGTGCACTCCGGGTGGAGCGCGGCTGTTGCGGTATCGCTTGAAAAGGGGGCGCCGGTGGTGCTGGCACGGCAGCGCATCCACCTGGTTGAAACTTTCACGTATGAGTTCCGGCAGCCGTATCACACGGCCGAGAAAATGCTGGGTGGGCAGGCACGTGAATTCATTTCGCAGATGCAGCTAGAGGCGAGACGGCTTGCTTACCGCGCGATCCGGGAGCTTCTATCCAGGACGCGAGAACAAGGGGTGAAACTCACGCGGTGCGGGCTGCTGCTTGCTTCCGGCAGAGCGCTTCCTGAGCTGGACAAGATTCTTGCTTCGCATGCACTGATACACACTGCAGATGGGGAGCTCTTCCGCGAGGGGATTCTCCACGCGATCGCCCGTTGTGGCCTGGAAGATTTCCGAATCAAAGAAAAAGAACTCCTGGACCGCGCTGGGCGAATGCTGCGTATCAAGCCAAATGCGCTGATGCGACGCGTTACCGACCTTGGGCGGTCGGTTGGCTCCCCGTGGTCGCAGGATGAAAAATTTGCGATGTTGGTCGCATGGCTGGCCCTGGCCGCTCCCTCGAATAATAATTCCAAGAAGCGCGAGAAGGCTGCGGCATCTTGACGTTCCTGCTTGTCCTGTGATTCTGTTGCCGCTGACGTTTTCTCTGGAGGTTTCTTGAACTTTGTTGATATGAAGACGGTGGCGGTGCTGGGTGCGGGGACGATGGGGAATGGCATCGCGCATGTGTTTGCGCGGTCGGGATTCAAGGTGATTCTGCGAGACGTGGAGAAACGGTTCCTGGATCGCGGGATGGAGACGATCGGGAAGAATCTCGACCGGGAAATCAAGAAGGGGAAGATTGCGGAGGCGGAGAAGGGAACAGTGCTCGGGCGGTTGCGGCCGGTGACGGATATGGGCGCGATTGCAGTGGCGGATTTTGTCGTAGAAGCGGTGCCGGAAAAAATCGAGATCAAACGGATGGTGCTTGGCGAAGCGGAGGGAATTCTGCGGCCGGAGGTGATTATTGCGAGCAATACTTCTTCGATTTCCATGACGGCACTGGCGGCGTTGACGAAGCGGCCGGACCGGTTTGTGGGGATGCACTTCATGAATCCGGTGCCGGTGATGGCGCTGGTGGAAGTGATTCGCGCGCTGCAGACCAGCGACGCGACGTTTGAAACGACGATGAAGCTGGCGGAGAAATTGGAGAAGAAGCCGGTGGCGGTGAACGATGCGCCGGGGTTTGTTTCGAACCGCGTGCTGATGCCGCTGATTAATGAAGCGGCTTACTGCGTTATGGAAGGTGTTGCCACGGCAGAAGCTGTAGACGCGGTGATGAAGCTAGGAATGAACCATCCCATGGGGCCGCTGGAGTTGGCGGATTTTATTGGGCTGGATGTTTGCGTGGACATCATGCACGTGCTGCAGGAAGGTTTGGGCGATCCGAAATATCGCGCGTGCCCTTTGCTGAAGAAATATGTGGCGGCAGGTTGGCTTGGGCGGAAATCGGGGCGCGGGTTTTACGGCTACTCTTAGGATCAATAATTTTCGCCTTGAGCATAGGAGACTTGGAGTTCATCTTGAGATTCATACCAGTGATTGTGATTCTTGGCTTGGTGGGAGCCTTTGTTATCTTTAAGGTTCTTACTCGGAATAAGCGGTATAAGCGTACAAGCACGGAAGTTGCGGATCTTCTAGAGGCTTTCTTGTTGCCGACTGGGGATCCTTGGGCCTTTGACACTCTTACCTCCTTTCCACTTGAGGATGAAGAACTCGAGAAGATTCGCATTCGGTGTGCGAACCTCGACTCTGAGTTCCCGCCGGAAATAAAAGGACACTTCTGCGGTGAAAAGGGACTTGAAGTGATTCGGGGCTATATTAGCCAGTTGCGAGCGGCGGCGAAGACAGGCGCGTCGAAATAGGCGAACATAAGGCGAAAAATAATGTTTGCTTTTTGTTCGCCATAGTGATAGTTTGGCCTCGCTGTTTTCAACAGGTGCACCATGCACGGTTTTTCAAGCAGTGTTCTAAGCTGTCTGGAACGTAAGAGACTCGAAGAGGATCTCTCCGAGGCGCGCATCCGGGGCCGGAACCTTTCCCGGCTGCGGCAACTGACCCGGCGGGAACGGATGGCACTGGATGAACGCGAGCAGACGGCTCAGGCGCAGCTGAGAGACCATGATGCGGAGCACGGTTGTCAACGGTGATCTTGATGACACTCAAGCTGTTCTGAGGCTCGAGGTTTGGACGAAGCGAAGAGAGATTTCTCGCTTCGCTCGAAATGACGAGATGACGTCAAGATCAAAAGCGGGCGGCTGAAAAAAGGGATGGCGCGAAGATGAATCGAGTGGTAAACTCCACACTTCGTTACGCCCCTGGGCACAGGCGATGCGCTTTCCCTGCGCGGAACCTAGGCCGTCGGCCCCGCAGGCCAAGGCTCCTACTTTCCTCCACCGAGGTGTGAAATGGCAGACGACAGAGAAAGATTGCTGGCAGCGGCGATATCGCAAATTGAAAAGGACCACGGCAAGGGCGCGATCATGCGCCTGGGCAGCCGCGATATTCTGGTGCCCGTTAGTGTGATCCCCAGCGGATGCCTCTCGATTGACGCGGCGCTGGGGGTTGGCGGTTTTCCGCGTGGGCGCGTGATCGAGATTTACGGGCCGGAATCCGGCGGCAAGACCACGATGACACTGCACGTGATCGCCGAGGCGCAGAAGCTCGGTGGACAGGCGGCGTTCATTGACGCGGAGCATGCGCTCGATCCCGTCTATGCGCGGAAATTAGGCGTGGACGTGGACAACCTGCTGGTGTCGCAGCCGGATAACGGCGAGCAGGCGTTGGAAATCGCGGAAACGCTGATTCGTTCCGGCGGCGTGGACATCGTCGTGGTGGACTCCGTCGCAGCACTGGTTCCCAAGGCTGAACTCGAAGGCGACATGGGCGACCCGCAGATGGGACTGCAAGCGCGCTTGATGTCGCAGGCGCTGCGCAAGCTGACCGGCATCGTCTCGAAGTCGCGAACTTGCCTGATTTTCATCAACCAGATCCGCGAAAAAATTGGCGTGATGTTCGGCAACCCGGAAACGACCACGGGCGGTCGCGCGCTGAAGTTCTACGCCTCGATGCGCGTGGATATCCGGCGAATTCAGGCCATCAAAGAAGCCGACAAGGTGGTTGGTTCGCGGACACGTGCGAAAGTAGTGAAGAACAAGGTAGCAGCGCCGTTCCGCGAAGCCGAATTCGACATCGTCTATGGCGAGGGGATTTCGCGCGAAGGCGACTTGATCGATTTGGGCGTGGATAAGGGTGTGCTGGAAAAGAGCGGCACGTGGATTAGCTTCGGCGGCGAGCGCATGGGCCAAGGCCGCGAAAATGCTCGCGTCTTCCTGAAGGAAAACAAGGACATTCGCGACAAGCTGGAAAATGTGCTGAGGAAAAAGCTCGAAATCCCGGTACCGGGCAATTCAAACGCTGCTGCGACGGGGCCGAATGGGCACGCTGCCTCTGCACAGGCGGAGAAGCCGCCGATGAAGACCTCGGCGGCAACGGCAGGCGCGGATGCGTCCAAAGCGCGTCCAACCCGTTAAACACAACCGCATGACGGTTTGAGTCGGCTCTTCTGCCAACAGGCGAATGTGCTGCGTCTTTCTCATGGAGACGGCAACGCCTGGAATTCCACGCGCAGGCTGCCGCCTTGACCGGACGAAGGTTCAGGCTCCTGTCCTGATGGTCAGCTATTCAAAATAAAGCACATAGCTCGTACTAGCGCTGGAAGACTATTGTGCAGGCTGGCCAGAAAACTCTAAAATATGTCTCATTCTGAGAGAAAGTGTTTCTCTTGGATACTGAGATTCCTGGCCGCACTGCGGCTAAGTTGCATCAAATCAATGGTGCTCTTGAGTGGCGGGCGGGATGCAATGTGTCTCGGCAGCGTGTCCGACGGCAGTAGCGAGCCGGTAGCAGCGACCAACAGTTTTTGTGAATGTTTGTTGACCCTGCGGGGCACGTAAGGTAAAAGTCTGACCCCGGGTGTTTTTTTTGCGTGGGCAGAACGGGGCGAGTTGACCGGTTTGCGGTCATCCGGAAAAGGCGGGAACGGTGAAGCAGTTCGGAAAAGCAAGTATCGCGATGTTAATGGCGGCAGTCACTGCCATGCCTTTGCCGGCAGCGCCCGGGGCTGCGCGTACTCCCGTGAGGCGCGCTCGCAAATCCGTTGCGCGATATCGCGGAGTTCCCACGTTTGCGGATTCCACCAAGGCGGATGACGGCGCATACGATGATCCCATCGTTCGCGAAGCCGCGGTTTCCGCGCTTGGCCGTTATAACGGAGCAGTTGTCGCGGTCGACCCGAACACCGGGCGGATCCTCACGGTCGTGAACCAAAAGATTGCTTTCGGAGACGGCTACATTCCTTGCTCTACGATTAAGCCGACCATCGCGCTGGCTGCCCTGGAAGAAAATGTCATCACTCGCGACACCATGCTCAAGGTGGGGCGCCGCAAGTACATGAACTTGACGGAAGCGATGGCGCACTCGAACAACGTGTTTTTCGAGCAGCTCGGATCGCGGATGGGATTTGAGACAGTTTCCAAGTACGGCCGCCTGCTCGGGCTGGGAGAACTCGCCGGATACAACCTGCCTGATGAGCATCCGGGATCGTTTCCGACCACGCCTCCTGCCTACGGCGGAGTCGCGCGAATGTCCAGCTTTGGCGAAGGGATTCAGGTGACCCCGCTGCAACTTGCCGCGCTCTCTGCTGCCTTTGCCAATGGCGGGACACTGTATTATTTACAGTATCCGCACAGCCAGGAAGAGGTTGAGAATTTCACGCCGCGCGTGAAGAGGGAATTGAACATTGGTCCGATATTGCCGGAAATCCGCGAGGGCCTGCTCGCCGCGGTGCTTTATGGGACCGGCAAATCCAGTTTCGACCGGGGCGGAGACGAGATGCCGCTCGGCAAGACGGGCACTTGCGACGACCACACGAATCCTTCGAAAATCGGCTGGTTCCTTACCTACGCCGATGACGCGCACCCGAAAATCGCGCTCGCGGTTCTGTTGCGTGGAAACACGCGCCGAGTAAAGGGTCCTACGGCCGCCGTTGTGGCGGGGCGCATCTACCGCAGACTCCGCGAACAGAATTACTTTGCGGACTCCGCGCACGCCGTAGCCATCAATACCGGTAATTAACCTGGTATTTGGATCGCCTGCTCCTCAAACGCTGCAATCTCAAATTTATCATTCGTCCCAACAGAAAATTCATCCAATGTGAAGGATTTAGGATTTAAGGAGGCCAAGTAGATCGAGTTTTTGCCGGAGGCTATCCATCGTGCATGGTTTCTGGATGTATTCGTTGGCTCCAGCATCCATCGCCGTGCCAACAAAGTCGGATTCCGAGTTTGTAGTCACCATGATCAGGGGAAGCGGGTCGTAGACGTGCAACTCGCGAACTGCACGGATGAAATCGATGCCGCTCATCACGGGCATGTTCCAATCGACCAGCACAAGATCGGGAGGGGACATCTTCTTCAAGCGCTCCAAGGCTTCGCGGCCGTCGGCAGCCTCAACGACCTGAATGTCCATCTTCCGCAGATATTCGCAGAGGATCATGCGAATGGTCTTGGAATCTTCAACGACGAGAGCGCGCATGCTGTCTCTTTTCTGCGCAAAATGTATTGTCCGGCGAGCAATCTCCGCATCTCCCTGCGGAATGAAGAAGTGCCCCTAGACGCGGCCCCTGCGACGCGCAGTGCTAAGAAGGCTTCCGGAGCTGAGTGAGTGTGCTCATCAGAGCCGTATAGTCTTTGCTTCCTTCCTGGCCGGTCGCCGCTATTTCCGTCAAGATTTCACGGACCGCATCCACCAGGGACAGGAGCGCGCTGATGATTTCCTGGTTGGTTACCAAGGCGCCGTCGCGCAGGGGAACCAGCAAGCTTTCGCCCGTGTGTGTGAGCGCGCAGAGTTTCGTGAAGCCTAGGAAACTCGTAGCTCCCTTTATCGTGTGCATGGCCCGGGAAACTTCAGCCAGCAATTCCCGCGAGCCTGGATTTTTTTCCAACTGAATCAGGTGGCGCTCGACTTGGTCTGCCTTTTCATTGCCTTCTTCAATAAATTCCGTGACGATGGCGCTCATATCCCCCATAACGCGATCCTTTCTCTAACACTGGCCTTGACCTTCCTGATGAGGTCCTGGTTCATCTGAAACTCAGGGCACGGGAGCCGGCTGCGCTCGCAGCGACCTCGCGAGTAGAGACCTCACACGAGCCGCAAGGCGGCGAGGCTCGACGGGCTTCAGGATGTAGTCATCGACTCCAGCCTCAAGCGCGAGCGCTTCTTTTTCGACGCTGTCTTCTGAAGTCAACATCAAGACCGCGATCCCGCGCGTCGCGGCCTCAGCGCGAAGTGTCTTGACCATGGACATGCCATCCATGCCCGGCATGTTGTAATCCGTTACAATGACGCGCGGTTGATCTCTTCTGGCGGATTCCAGGCCGGAGATTCCATCCTTGGCCAGCAAGACCTCGAAGCCCTCTAGCTCCAGAAAATACTTCACCACTGAGGCAATGGTGGTGCTGTCCTCGACAACGAGCACCCGTTCTTTGGTTTGCGCTTCGCCGGGGTTGCCCACTTGACTCCTCGGTAGACTAGGTGCTTCATCCAAGTCGGACGCTTCCCGCTGTTTGGCTTCTTGGTGCGCTGCGGAGTCGTCACGACGAGCGGGAGAGGAGCCTCTCGTTTCTGGTTTGGTGGCTTCCTCTTTGTGGGCGGCTGCTTCATCCGAGGCCACGACGCGAACGACGTCTTCTAACGTGGTGAGGCCTTGGGCAGCCTTGAGAATTCCATCTTCAAGAAGCGTGCGCATCCCTGCGATTCGCGCGGCTTTGCGTACCGCGTGTTCCGACGCACGGCGGGTAATCAACTCCCGCACTTCATCGTTTACGACTAGAAGTTCATGAATGGCAATGCGGCCTTTGCTCCCTGACTGCCCGCATTCCTCACAGCCACGACCCGCAAGCCACCTGGCATTGGCCGGCAAGCGGGAGGCTCCTCCCGCTTTTTCAATCGAGTCCGCGCAGGGAGCCTGAGGAACACAGCAGGAAGGACAAGGCCTGCGCACCAACCGCTGGGCAAGAATGCCGATCACTGCCGATGAAATCAGAAAGGGCTCAATTCCCAGGTCCAGCAAGCGGGTGATCGTTCCAGGGGCGTCGTTGGTATGCAGGGTGCTCAGCAACAGGTGGCCGGTCTGGGCCGCTTCAAGCGCAATGCCGGCGGTTTCCCGATCGCGGATCTCTCCAACCAGAATGATGTTGGGATCTTGCCGCAGAATGGATCGCAGTCCAGCCGCGAAGGTGACGTCCGCCTTAGTATTGATCTGGACCTGGTTTACTCCTTCCAGTTGATACTCAATGGGATCTTCGACGGTGATGATATTCTTGGCCGGAGACTTGACCCAATTCAGGGCTGTGTAGAGCGTCGAGGTTTTCCCGCTGCCCGTTGGCCCGGTGACCAGGACCATTCCTTGCGGCCGCGACAACATCAATTGAAACGCGTGTTTATTTTCGGCGGTTAGCCCCAATTGCTCCATCGTCACCTGCGCGCGCTTATTGTCTAGAAGACGGATCACTACTTTTTCGCCGAATTGTGTCGGGAGCGTTGAGACGCGAAGGTCAATTCGCTTGCCCTCGTATTTAAGACGGCTCCTACCGTCCTGCGGGCGCCGCCGGTCTGCGATGTCCATTCCCGAAATAATTTTCATGCGGGAAATAGTGGCATCCATTTGATTTTTGGGAACCTTGATGATCTCGCGCAGGAGTCCGTCCACGCGATAGCGGACTTGCAGGAAATTCTCTTTCGGCTCCATATGGATGTCGCTGGCGCCGTTCTTTGCCGCTCCGCTCAGGATCAGATTCACCAGACGAACGACCGGCGGCATCTTGGTGTCTTTTGCTAATTTTGCTGGGTCGATGACCTCGATTTCTGCATCTCCAACAGTTTCCACTTCGCCTTGGGCATCAGCGCCGCCCAGGGTGTCCAGAGGTGTGGGAACTTCTTCAGGATAAATCTGCTGGATCAAGGCCCGGATCTGACTATGGCTGGCAACGACGGCCAGAACCCGTTTGCCGCTGCGAAATTCCGCATCCTGGATCGTCGAATAGTCCATGGGGTCAGCAAGCGCCAACCTGAGGATCTTCCCTTGGAGTCTCAGAGGCGCAACCGTTCGTTTGCGACAAAAATCGGCCGGGAGAAGCGCTGCCACTTCGGCCTCAACCTCAGGCAATTCCGGACCAAGCGCCTCCAAACGCATACTCGTGGCGATCGCCGCAATCACTCCCTGCTCATCTGCCAATCCCAATGTTGCTAGAGTCGTGGTCAAAGGAAGCCCGCTCTTCTCCTGAGCCTTTCGAGCGCGGGCGAGTCCGGCAGCGTCGACCACTCCCGAACGCATGAGTAGATCACCTATTCCTGTTTCCTTCATTTGTATGCCATCTAATCGCTTTTAGGGAAACAGAGACCCTATGGTCGAGGGGAGGCCCTTCTGACCGAACAAATCCAAATGCATGCCATCAACCAACCGACAATCCGGCGACAGCGTGTAACCTATAGAAAACCAACAAGCTACGCCAAAGAAGGATGCCACCCAGTGTGCGGGGTTTCCCGGTTCGGAACACAAGGGCCACTCTGGAACATCCGCCTTAGGACGAGAATCGCGCTTGGGCTTAGGCTTTGAAGATGCGTTAACAGAGTGTGGGATATTCAGTATCAGTAAATGATAGGTAGCTTTGAAAAGTCCGAGGCAGTTTCGTCCGTTACCCGGAGGACGACGAGGGTGCGATCGTCGTGCGGGGCAGAATCAGCGCCGCTGTGATTGTCGGTTTCAGCGAGGATTCGATCGGCAATCGCGCGAGCGGAATCCTCCGGAGAAATTCCCGAGAGGAGGGCAGACAAACGCTGCAAGCCGAACTCCTCTTCCGTGGCGTTTGCTGATTCGAGGATGCCGTCGGAAGCAAAAATAATCACGTCACCGGGTTGCAGATCGATGGTGGATTCATCATATTCCGTGCCGGGTAGCAGGCCGAGCGGCACACCTTCCAGTCGAATCGAAATCACATGGCCATCGCGGACAAGGAGCGGATAAGGTCCACCGGCGTTGGAGAGCGTAAGCCGCCGAGTGGACGCGTCGTAAATGGCAAAGAGCATGGCGATAAAACGCGAATCCAGCCGCGCGGCGTGCAACCGTTGATTCAGAAGGGCCAGCATGGACGCCGGTTCACAAGCATGGTCGACGACAATTTCGCGAACGGTG
The DNA here is from genome assembly GCA_001914785.1 of Acidobacteria bacterium 13_2_20CM_57_17. Taxonomy (GTDB): domain Bacteria; phylum Acidobacteriota; class Terriglobia; order Acidiferrales; family UBA7541; genus Acidiferrum. Next base: position 94,560 of record MNDE01000154.1, read on the forward strand.
CCGATGGCCAGAGAGCCGTACAACGCCGCAGCCGTGCCTTTACCCGAGACATCGCCCAGAGCCAAGGCTAGGCGGCCTTCGCCATACGGAAGAAAATCGTAAAAGTCTCCGCCCAACTCCCGCGCAGGAACATACCCCGCCGCCAAATCGAGACCCGGCACTTCACGTGCGCCCGTAGGAAGAAGTTGCCGCTGGATTTCCCTCGCGGTGTCCAGTTCGCTGCGGAGCCGGCGTTCGCTTTCCCGGGCCTCCTGATAGAGCCGGGCGTTTTCGAGGGCCACGGCGACATATGAGCCAAGTGTCGAAAGCATCCGTTCGTGCTGCATGGTGAAGGCGTGAGGCTCGCAGCTTTCGAGATCGAGGACTCCGATGAGACGGTCGCGCAACAGAAGCGGCACGACAAGCTCCGAGCGAGCGACGAGACCGCCATCACAGTGGAGGTAACGCGGATCTTCCGTAACGTCATTGACCCGTAGAACGCGGCGCTCGCCTGCAGCCGATCCGGTGAGCCCTTTGTGCAGCGGGACGCGCGTGCGTGCGGCAATGGAATCGCCGCAGCACATGGCAAAAACGCTTTCCAGATGCTGAGACTGCTCGTTCCAGAGCATAACGCTGAAAACGTCATACTTCACGATCTTCTTGATGCGCTCGGCGACGCGGCGAAGAAGTTCTTCGCGGTCGAGGATGGAGGTTACTTCGCGGCTGACGTCGTAGAGCAGAGCGAGCGTATTGGCCTGATCCGGATGAGAAAGGAACAGGCTCTGCGGGACAGGGTCCGCGTCACCCAACAGCGCAAAGGAGCCGATTTTTGAAAGGTCTTCCATGGAGCGTTCGAAGGCTAGCCTTCATTGGATGTAGCAAATCCGCGGAGGTTTCACAATTGAATTCTTAGGGATGGCTGGAAAGGCCAAGGAATGGCATGACCACAATGGCCACGGCGCTTTCGGATGTATCAGGGAAAAAGGCGGCCTTCGCAGTGAACCAACGACTACTTTACTTCCCAGGTGTCGCCGGCCCGCAAAAGCTTCCCAAGGTCGCCGGGGCCGCGCTTGGCGATGACGTCCTTGATCTGCTGGTTCATGACGTCTTCGTATCGAGGAAGATCATCCCAGGCTCTGAAAACGCCGATCGGCGTGGGGAAGCCCGGCCGGTGCTCCATATGCGAGAGTAGGAAGGCGTAGGAAGGACGCGGGTGGTGTGCGTCGTGCACCGCGAGATCGCTCTCCGTAATGCCGTTGCCGAGCTGGACGACTTCAATGTCACCATCCGGCTTCCGGCGGATTCCCTTGTCGCGGTTCTTGCCGAAAACGAGGGGCTTACCATGTTCGAGCTGAATCACGTGTTCGCTGCGCGCATCGCGCTCGGTCAGGGAGAACCACGCTCCATCATTGAAAATGTTGCAGTTCTGAAGAATCTCCACAAACGCGGAACCTTTGTGCGCCGCAGCGTGCTTCAAGGTTTCTTTCAGGTGCCCCTGGAAAACATCCACGGAGCGCGCCACAAACGTCGCTTCCGAACCAATCGCCAGCGACATCGGATTGAAGGGCCGGTCCACGGACCCGAACGGCGTCGATTTCGTCTTCTTGTTGAATTCAGAGGTCGGCGAATACTGGCCTTTCGTCAAACCGTAAATCTTATTATTGAAAAGGAGAACCTTGATGCCGACATTGCGCCGCAGCATGTGAATCGTGTGATTTCCGCCGATGGAAAGCGCGTCCCCGTCGCCGGTAGCTACCCAAACTTCCAAGTCCGGCCGAATCGCCTTAATGCCGGTGGCCACTGCGGGCGCGCGGCCATGAATCGTGTGGAAGCCAAAAGTGTTCATGTAATACGGGAAACGGCTGGAGCAGCCGATGCCGGAAACGACCACGAAGTTCTCGCGCTTGATGCCCAGCTCCGGAAAAACGGATTGCACGGCAGAGAGAATCGCGTAGTCCCCGCAGCCGGGGCACCAGCGTACTTCCTGGTCAGTTTGAAAGTCCTTTTTCGTGAGAGGCGGTGGCAGAGTCGCTGTTCCCATGGTGGATTCTCCTAGAGTCCCAACATCTCTTCGATTTTTTGTTCCAGCTCGGCTTGCTTAAACGGGCGGCCCTGAATCTTGTTGAGGCCGATGGCATCCACCAGATACTTCGCGCGCAGCACCCACAAGAGCTGGCCCATGTTCAATTCCGGCACGAGCACTTTCTTATAGCGCTTTAAAATGTCGCCCAAATTTGACGGGAGCGGATTGAGGTGCCGCAGGTGAAGATGGCCGATCCTGCGCCCCTTGGCGCGCTGCGCCTTCAAGGCCGCGGTAATCGAGCCGCAAGTCGAGCCCCATGCCACGATCAGCAAATCGCCTTCCGGATCGCCCGCGGGAAGCAAATTGGGAATGTCCTGCGCGACCGCCGCGACCTTGGCTGCTCGAACGCGCACCATATTCTCGTGGTTCAGCGGCTCGTAGTTGATGTTCCCCGTCGGATCCTGTTTCTCAAGTCCGCCGATGCGATGTTCGAGGCCGGGAGTTCCCGGCACCGCCCATGGGCGAGCCAGAGTCTCCGGGTCGCGCTTGTAAGGCAGGAAGCTGGCCGGGTCGGTCGCAAATTTTACCGGGAAATCCGGGATGTCTTTCAGCTCCGGTATTCGCCACGGTTCCGCTCCGTTTGCCAGGTAGCCGTCCGAGAGAATGATTACCGGCACCATGTACTTGACGGCAATGCGGCAGGCTTCGATGGCTACCCAGAAGCAATCCGCAGGCGTCGCCGCAGCCAGAACTGGAATCGGTGCTTCCGAGTTGCGGCCGAAGAGCGCCTGCAGCAGGTCTGCTTGTTCGGTCTTGGTCGGAAGGCCGGTGGATGGTCCGCCGCGCTGGATGTCGCATATAACAAGCGGGATCTCCACGGCAACGGCCAAGCCCAGCGCTTCCGTTTTCAAAGCCATTCCGGGGCCAGACGTCGTCGTGATGGCCAGCGCCCCCGCGTACGCCGCGCCGATCGCCGACGTGATGGCGGCGATCTCGTCTTCCGCCTGAAAGGTCATAACGCCAAAGTCTTTGTACTGCGAGAGTTCATGCAGAATGTCCGAAGCTGGCGTAATGGGGTAACTGCCTTGGAAAAGCCTTAGCCCGGATTTCTGCGCCGCCGTAACAAATCCCAGTGCGAGCGCCTGATTGCCGCTCATGCTCCGGTAGAGTCCCGGCGTAAGCTGCGCCGGCGGAATCTCATAGCTGATCTGAAATGCTTCCGTGGCCTCGCAGTACGAATAGCCGCCCTTCAACGCGAGTTTGTTCGCTTCCACCAGAAGCGGCTTGTTCTTGAACTTGTCCTCGATCCACCGGACGGTCGGATCCATCGAGCGGTTGTAGAGCCAATAGCACATGCCCAGCGCGAAGAAGTTCTTGCAGCGGTCCATGGACTTGGCATCGAGTCCCAGATGTTCGAGGGAGCGCCGTGTCAGCCGTTCGAGTTCCACCGAAAACAGCCGGAACTTGTCGAGGGAATGATCTTCCAGCGGATTCGAGGTCATTTGCGCTTTGCGCAGGTCGCCTTCTTTGAAGCTATCGCTGTTGACGATCAGGATCCCGTTGGCTTTGAGGTCGGCAATGTTCACTTTTAATGCCGCCGGATTCATGGCAATCAGCACGTCGATGGCGTCGCCGGGCGTATAAACCTCATTGGAAGAGAAGTGCAACTGAAAACCGCTGACGCCGGGAATCGTTCCGGCAGGGGCGCGAATTTCGGCGGGGTAGTCCGGAAACGTAGCAATATCATTGCCGTAGAGGGCGGCGGTATTCGTGAACTGGTTGCCGGTGATCTGCATGCCGTCACCGGAGTCTCCCGCGAAGCGGATGACCGCCTGATCCAGAACTTCGCGCTTGTTTTTTACTGGTGGAACCTCTGCAAGCGTAGACATTCTTGTCCGAACCTCCGCACTTCGATGAACTCCCTTGTCCCCCGGGAGTGTGGCTCATTCACAAGGATGAGGCGGTGCGGTAAAAGGATGGTCTCTAAGGCAGCCCGCCAGGAGCCGACACCCAAAGGATATCACACCGGCCTGCGTGCGGCGGAGAGAGTGCCCGCCGCAACGGGATGTGCCTTATCCAGAAAGGGATGCGGTATGCGCCTTGGCTTTATCGAGGGTCCGGAGAAACAGTTGAGATTGAAGAAGGTCTACGGAAATGAGCTTCGCTGGGGCACTCCAGCCTACTGGTTATTGGTCCATATGGTTGATGAGCGCTTTCGCTTCTTCCAGGCCGTTCTGTAAATCTGCCGTCGTCTTGACAGTGAGTAGCTCAGCGCCGATTCGGACCAAAGTATCCGCGATCCCTAACGAAATGCCGGCAAGGATGACGTGCGCTCCCAGGAGGCGGACCGCGTCCACAGTGCGCAGCAAACCATCGGCAGTTTCCGGGTCAATCTTCGGGACTCCCGTCAAATCAATCACCACGGCCTTGGCACGTTGCGCGCGGATGTCATTTAGCAGTTGGCTGCGCAATTGCATCGCGCGCCGCGCGTCCACCAGGCCGATCAGCGGTACAACGAGCAGTCCTTCCTGCGCCTGCAGGACCGGCGTAGACAATTCCTCGATGGCCGCTTCCAATCTGCGCCTCTCCGTAATATCCATGATCGTCGCAAACAGGCAAGGATTGCCGGTGAACTCGATTAAGTCAGCGGAGAGTTGCACTGTCCGTATCTGGCCCGACTTGGTCCGCATTGTGGTCTCCACTTCCCGGACTGGATGCCCAGCGGATAATTCGGAGACGATGCGCGTACGCACGTCCGGTTCCACCCAAATCCCCAGGTCGATTGACGTTTGACCGATTAATTCTTTGGCGCTGTAGCCTGTCAACCTGCAAAAGGATGCGTTCACCTCAAGATAGCGCCCGTCTTCCAACGTGCTGAGCATAATCGGATAGGGGTTGACACGAAACAGCTTCTCGAACGTGGAGCCCATGGCCCACTTGCGCTCCGTCAAATCGCGCGTGACTTTTCCAAAGCCGCACAGCCGTCCCTGCTCATCTTTAATCGCAGTGATGATCACGTTGGCCCAAAAACGCGTGCCGTCCTTCCGCACACGCCAGCCTTCCGCTTCGAACCGCCCCTCGGCAGACGCGATGCGCAGTCGTTCGCGGGCTTTCCCTGCTCCATTTCCTCCGGAGTGTAAAAAATCGAGAAGTGCCGGCCCCGAACCTCTTCCGCCTTGTACCCTTTAATGAGTTCAGCTCCCTGGTTCCACGTCGTAACATTCCCTTCGACATCGAGCATGAAAATTGCGTAGTCCTTTACGCTCTCCACCAGCAATTGGAGCTGATCTTCGATTCTCCACGAAAGTTGAGTTCCCTGATTCACGGTATCCGTAACCTCGGTCGCAGAATAAAAAAATTTGACAGCGGAGGCCGATTGATTGGCCTCCGGGCAATTCCCAAGGGAAACTCTCAGTCGAGAGCCGGAAAATGAGTTCAAGCAGCGATGATGCGTGACTGGGGATGATTACAAGAGATAAGTGGCTCCGTATTCGATCAAACCCTTGCCAGCGCCCTTGCGCGAACTAACGATCCTGGCAGGCGCGTAGATATTCGGGGCTCTGGAAGTGTAGGGCACCGCCATTTCCACCTGCGATCCTTCGGGATAATTGCTGGCGCTAAAGAAGCTGAGGCCCCCGCGCGCCAAGTCTCTAACGAGCACAACTTCGCTTCCAAGAGTGGGATGCCGAACACAACCAACCGCCTCGACTCGGACGCGCTCGTGGGAGCGCTGATTCTGCGTTCCAGGGGCCAAGAGGTGGCGTGACGCGGGGTGAAGACTATCTTGCTCATCCAGAGTCCCTGGCGCCGGGGAAGTATGACTGTATGGCCGAGTCCAGGTAGTCCATCCACCGCAATGCTGGCAGATGCGGGAGATGCAGTGGTGGTGAAGGAAAAGATCGGCCTCAAATTCGCTAAGGTAGGACACCGCCAGCCGGCCACAGGCGATACATCGGAGCAACGCCCGGAGCACAGCCTTCTCTGCGTCAGCCAGCGAGGGAAAAGAAATGTCCCACAGATTAACTTCGGGATCGAGCAAAACCAGCCCGAACAGATTTCCCCCCGAACCGCCTGGAATGCGGCCTACGACACGGGCCATCGCCTCCTTGCCAACTCCAACTCGCTGGATCTTTACGGCCTGGCCGGGGGACAGTTCCCGTTCCACCATGATAGCGGCGCCTTGCCGGCTAACGTCTACCGTTTGCGCCTCCTCCACGAAATCAGCGCCTTGTTTTCCGGCACCAGAAATGCGAACAGGCAAAGTCAGAAAAACACGTTCGGTAAGGCGGTGATTTTTGTCCAGAACAGGAGGAGCATGACCCTGCGCAACAGCGCTCGTGCTGGATTCGTTGCCGAGATGGTTCGCCATGTGGCACCACCGCTGATACAAGAACTCAACAGGTTTCCGCTTCTCAATCTCGGCGGAACAGGTCCATCCGAGAGCCACGGGCATAGCAACGCGGGCTGGACTGCCAGTACAGTTTCATGAGATTCATGCACATGACAATCAGGTGAAAGAAGGATTTAGGAGAGGGTAATTCCACCTACACAGTGACCTGAGTCAGTCCAATCGTTGAAGGTAAAATTTAAGCTTGACGTTCGCTTTCTTTTCGCCTAAAGTGCCTGTGGAAAACATTTGCAATCGGAGGCGCGCACATGGCTCTGACCAAACGGCAAAAAGAAGTTCTCGACTACCTCGTGGCGTTTGAGACCAAGCATGGCTACGCGCCAAGCTTTGAAGAAATCGGCAAGGGTCTGAAACTCACTTCCCTGGCCACCGTGCACAAGCACATTACTACGCTCGAGAAAAAAGGCTTCATTCGCCGCGGTTACAATCAGAGCCGCTCCATTGAAATTGTGCAATTGCCGAAGTCGGTCAAGGAACAGGTCATCGACCGCAAGATGCAGGAGCTTCCGCTGGTTGGAAGGATCGCTGCGGGACGTCCGCTGGAGGCCGTGGAAGAACGCGAAACGATTTCGCTGGGCGATTTCGCGCGCGGTGGCAACTCCTTTGTTTTGCAGGTCAAAGGCACTTCCATGATCGAGGACCACATCATGGATGGAGACTTTGTTGTCTGCGAGCAAACCCAGGTCGCCAATGCCGGTGACATCGTTGTGGCCCTGATCGGCGGCGAGGAAGCGACTCTCAAGCGCTTCTATCGCGAAGGCCCGGGGAAAATACGCCTCCAGCCGGCAAATTCGGAAATGTCTCCCATTATGGTTGCGGCGAACGACGTCAAGATTCAGGGCCGCGTGATCGGCGTCCTTCGCAAATATTAGTTCTTAGCACTCGAAGTACACGCCAACTGTAGGCAACCCGCCTTCAGGAATGTTGGCCCTCCGTGGCCAACCTTCGTCGCCACTCCCTCCCTGTTGGTAAATTGTTTGTGTCAGAATCCCGTTGCGTGCATCAGAAGAGTGTTACCGGTTATCCTCATGGAGCCCTTTCGGGCAACGTGGCAGGGAAAATCAAATTCGCCGAGAGATCCTAAACTCTTGAGGTCGCAAACTTGTCCTCGAACCGCCAGAGCATTTTGATCGTTGACCCCGACGCGGTCTCGCGCCAAGTGCTTGAGGAACTTGTGCGTTCGGCTGGCTACGACGTGGCCGTGTCTTCCTCCCAGGTCGAAGGATTCAAGTTTGTTCAAGAGGCCAGCATCGACCTCTTGATTCTGTCTGCCGACCTTGCCGACATCCAGTGCTGCGACGCGCTCGCCGAAGTCAAAGGCAATGCCGCCACTGCCGGGACACGCGTGATCCTTCTCACGAAAGGGGGCGGGGCGGAACGGGCTCGGGGCCTCGATCTCGGCGCGGATGAAGTGCTCACTTCGCCGTGGGAAGCGGCCGAATTGCTCGCGCGGGTTCGTGTCCAGTTGCGCGATAAACATGCGTTCGATCAACTCCAGGAGAAAACGCGTATCGCCGACGAAAGCCGGGAGGTGGCGCAGACGGCTTTTCAGGCCCTCGCCGTCACGGAGAAGATGACCCGCGATGCCTTTTCGCTCGAGCGTGCGTTGAAGATTGGCGTCTCCGCTCTATTTGCAATTGCCTTGGTGATCGCCGGAATTTTCGTTCTTTTCTCCAGGCGTGCCAGCAAGGAAGCGAATCGCGCCTATGCGGTGATTGCCCAGATGGAGCGTGGCGCCCATCGCCAGGAACAATTGATCGCGGATGCTCGCAGCGCGCGCGCCGATCTTAAGCAATCGGATGTTCTCGAGCAAAAGCAGCAGCTCAAGCAGCAATCGGATGTTCTGCGGCAGAAAATCTCGGACGCCGAGCCTGGCGACGTGTCCGCGCTTCGCAAGGAGCTCGAGGAAACCACTACACGCCTAAAACGTGTGGAGACCGAGTCGCAGTCCGCGGAAGAAGTGATTCGTGCCTACGCGCCGAGCGTGTGCCTCATCCACGTGTCCGTGGCCTTTGTAGACCGCGCTTCGGGCCGCCCCCTGCGATATGGCGGAATCAATCCGGACGGCGAGCCGCTTCACGACAGCGACGGCAATCCGGTGTATACCTTGGAGGGGCGCGCACCCGAAGTTCGCGCTGATTTCTTCGGCACCGGATTCATGGCCGGAGAAGGCCGCATTCTTACGAACCATCACGTCGCGCAACCCTGGTGGAAGAATGACGAGCTCACGGCCGTCACCAGCCAGGGGCTTAACCCCACAATTTCAGACCTGACTGCCTATTTTCCAGACACGAGCGCTGGCGTTCCCGTCAGCGTTTCCGAAATTTCCGAGGTAGCGGACCTGGCAGTGCTGAAAGGCGATTTGTCCGGCTTGAAGAAACCCGTCCTTAAAATGGATGCGCGCAAGGAAGCGGCGGTCAGCGGCCAGCCTCTGCTTTCGCTTGGCTATGCCACGGGTATCAGCGCCATTCTTGCGCGCGCGGGCGAAGACGTGGTAGACGAAATCGCCAAGACCACCGGCGGGAAGCCGAAAGAGGTTGTCAACGAACTTCTTCGGCGCAAACTCATTCGCCCGCTGGTTACTCAGGGTCATATCGGCGACGTTCTTCCGGACAAAATTGTCTACGATGCGCAAACCACTTCCGGCGGCTCGGGCGGGCCGCTCATCAATCGCGATGGAGAAGTGATTGGCGTGACGTTTGCCGTGGTCAAGGGATTTGGCGGTTCAAATTTTGGCGTTCCCATTCGCTTTGCTCAGCCCCTCCTCAAGCCATGAGGGAGCGTTTTGTTTTATTCTTTAGCCGTGGAGCGGAGACGACATCAACCTTTGCTAACTCAAAACAGGAAGCGGTTGCCCAATCCTATTCGTTTGACTCTCGCTTTCCTGATCGCCCTTCTGCTGGCCTTGCCAGCTCCCGTTTACGCCTACGCTGTTCTGTCTCATGAGGCCATCGTTGACGCGGCTTGGGAAACGCACATCAAGCCTCTCCTCTTGAAAGAATTCCCTCAGGCAAGCGAGGAAGATCTGAGCAGGGCGCAAGCTTACGCTTACGGTGGCGCCATCATTCAAGACATGGGCTATTACCCGTACGGCAGCCCGTTTTTCAGCGACCTCACCCACTACATCCGCAGTGGCGATTTCATCCAGGCTCTGCTGCGCGATGCTAAGGACCTCAATGGGTACGCTTTCGCCGTTGGTGCGCTGGCGCACTACGCCGCGGACAATGACGGTCACCGCCTTGGCACCAACCGGGCAGTTCCGATCCTATATCCAGGCCTTGGCAAGAAATTCGGCGACAGCGTTGCGTTTGAGGACAACCGGCTGGCGCACGTGAAAACTGAATTTGGTTTTGATGTTCTCGAAATCGCGCGCGAACGCTACGCTCCCGACAGCTATCACGACTTCATCGGCTTCGAAGTTTCTCGCCCGGTTCTCGAGCAAGCCTTTCGGGAAACCTACGGCCTCGAGTTGAAAGATGTACTCGTGAGCGAAGAGAAGGTTCTCAACTCCTACCGCCGCGACGTCAGCAAACTGATTCCGAAGGCTACTCGCATCGCCTGGCACCTCAAGAAAGACGAAATCAAGGACGATATTCCGGACGCGACGAAGAAAAAGTTTCTCTTCAACCTGTCCCGCGCCAATTACGAGCGCGAATGGGGCAAGGACTATCGCAAGCCCAGTCCGGGCGAGCGTTTTCTGGCTTTTCTCTACAAGCTAATTCCCAAATTCGGGCCCCTCAAGATCCTGCAATTCCGGACGCCTACGCCGCAAACCGAACAGATGTTTGAAGCCAGTTTCAATGCCACTCTCGACCGCTACCGGGAGCTATTGACTGAAGTTCGCGAGGGCAGGCTGGACTTGCCCAATAATAATTTCGACACTGGCGAGAAAACCGGCCCCGGGAAATACCGTTTGAACGATGAAGCCCATGCGGAACTGCTGGATAAGCTGGCGGAAAACAAATTCGTCGGCGCCACTTCGGAAGTAAAAGCGGAGCTTTTGCGCTTTTTTGCCGAGCCGGATGCTCCGTACGCGACGAAACGCAACGCCAAAGCCTGGACTAGAGTCCAAACGCAGTTGCAACGGTTGAAATCAGCGCAGATCGCAGCCGCCCCTGCCAATTCTGCTCAACAGATCCCGTGCGACCCTCCAGTCAATCTGTAGGTCAGGACTGAGGGTGCGGCTCCCTCTCTCGACGCACAAAAATAATTGATTCTCTAAATCGAAAAAACTGCAACTGAGTCGCGTCGTCTGCATGAAACAATGTAGAATTTCGCGCGACGCCTTGATCGCCTCTGAGATGAAGAAGACCAAACCTATTCGAAAACTCCTCGCCGCCAATCGCAGCGAAATCGCCATCCGCATCTTCCGCGCAGCCAATGAGCTCGGCTTGCGCACCGTAGCCATCTATTCGCAGGAAGACCGGCTTTCGCTGCATCGCTTTAAGGCCGATGAAGCCTATCAGGTTGGCGTCGGCAAAGGCCCCGTGGAAGCCTACCTGGACATCGCGGGAATCGTCGCCCTGGCAAAAGAAAAGAGCGTCGACGCCATCCATCCCGGTTACGGTTTTCTTTCCGAGAATCCTGCGTTTGCGCGCGCCTGCGAAAAGGCCGGCATCACTTTCGTTGGTCCCCCGCCGCAGCTTCTTGAGTTGCTTGGAGACAAGACAGCCGCTCGAAGACTCGCTACATTGGCAGGCGTTCCCGTCCTTCCCGGAGCTGAAAATCCCATCAAGTCGCCAGCGGAGGCGCAAAAAGTTGCTCGGGAGATCGGCTATCCCGTCATCGTGAAAGCGGCGATGGGCGGGGGCGGCCGCGGCATGCGCGTCGTCCATGACGCCGCGCAGCTCGATGCCCTCCTCGAAGAAGCGCAGGGTGAAGCGCGCTCCGCCTTCGGTGACCCTTCCGTTTTCCTTGAAAAATATTTGCCGCGCGCACGCCATTTGGAAGTCCAGATCCTCGCCGACCATCAAGGTAACCTACTCCATCTTTACGAACGCGACTGCTCTGTTCAGCGCCGCCACCAAAAGGTTGTCGAAGTTGCTCCGGCTGCGAATCTTTCCGCGAGTATTCGCGCCGAACTCTGCAATGCCGCCGTGCAGCTCGCGCGCAAAGCCAACTATCGCAACGCCGGCACCGTCGAGTTTCTCTACGATGTCGATTCGCAGAAATGGTATTTCATTGAGGTCAATCCGCGCATTCAAGTCGAACACACCGTGACCGAGATGGTCACCGGCATCGATCTGGTGCGCTCACAGATTCTTGTCGCGCAGGGTTACCAGCTACACCAGCCGCCAATGGACTTGCCAAGGCAGGAGGGTGTTCCGCTCAACGGCGCGGCTCTCCAGTGTCGCGTTACGACGGAGGATCCGGAGAACAACTTTGCCCCGGATTATGGAAAGCTTTCCACCTATCGTTCGCCCGCGGGCTTTGGCATTCGTCTCGATGGCGGCACCGCTTATGCCGGAGCCACGCTTGCCGCGTATTACGATTCGCTGCTCGTCAAAGTGACGGCGTGGGGTGCCAACCTTCCCGAAGCTTGCCAGCGAATGGACCGTGCTCTCCGCGAATTCCGCATTCGTGGCGTGAAAACGAACATTCCCTTTGTGGAAAACGTTGTCAATCACCCGAAGTTCCGCGCCGGCGAAGTCACCACGTCTTTCCTCGACGAGTCGCCTGAACTTTTCCGCTTTCCCAGCCGCGGCGATCGCGCCACAAAACTCCTTTCCTATCTCGGCGATGTCATCCTAAACGGCAATCCCGAGGTGAAGGGCAAGCAAGTCCCGAAAGAAATCGAGACCGCGGTAATTCCGGCGTCACCGACGGACAAGCCGTCCGCCGGCACACGTCAGCTCCTGCAAAAGCTTGGGCCGGCAAAATTTGCCGCCTGGGCGAGAAAAGAAAAGCGCCTGCTCATCACCGACACAACTTTCCGCGACGCTCATCAATCCTTGATGGCTACCCGCGTTCGCACATTCGACTTGCTCGCTACTGCAACCGCCGTCGCGCATCGCCTGCCCAATCTTTTCAGCCTCGAGATGTGGGGCGGCGCAACGTTTGACACTTCGATGCGCTTCCTGCACGAAGATCCCTGGCAACGCTTGCGCGACCTGCGTGAGCGCATTCCCAACATCTGTTTCCAGATGCTTCTTCGCGGCGCCAACGCTGTCGGCTACACTTCTTATCCCGACGGTCTCATCACTGAATTCGTCCGCGAAGCACATTCCCAGGGCATCGACATCTTTCGCATTTTCGATTCACTCAATTCCGTCGAAAACATGCGCGTCTCGATCGATGCCGCGCTCGAAGCCGGCGCCGTTTGCGAAGCCGCCATTTGCTACACCGGTGACATTCTCGATAAAAACCGCCCGAAATATTCGCTCAAGTATTACGTCGCGATGGCCAAGCAACTGGAAAAACTGGGCACCCACTTCCTGGCCATAAAGGATATGGCGGGACTTTGCAAACCTTATGCCGCGTTCGAATTGGTGAAAGCTCTCCGCGACGAAGTCGGCATTCCGATCCACTTTCACACGCATGACACCAGCGGCATCAACTCCGCCTCCGTGTTGAAAGCTGCCGATGCCGGAGTCGACGTCGCCGACGGCGCCATCGCCGCCATGAGCGGCGGCACCAGCCAGCCCAATCTCAATTCCATCGTCGCCTCGCTTCGTCACACTCCGCGCGACACGCAGCTCGACGTCGACACGCTCAACGAGTGCTCCGACTATTGGGAAACGGTTCGCACGTATTATCTTCCGTTTGATTCCGGTCCCAAGGCCGGTTCCGCGCGTTTGTATCAGCATGAAATCCCCGGCGGCCAGTTCACCAACTTGCGCGAACAGGCCGCCGCCATGGGCCTCGGCCATCGTTGGCGCGAAGTCGAAAAAATGTATGCCGAGGTCAACCAGCTTTTCGGCGATATCGTCAAAGTCACGCCTTCCAGCAAAGTCGTCGGCGACATGACACTTTTTCTGATGGCCAAGGAGACGCAGCCGTCTGATGTTCTCAAGCTCGACGAAAAACATGACGTGTCCTTTCCCAATTCCGTCGTCGAAATGTTTTCCGGTGTTCTCGGCGTCCCTCCCGGCGGCTGGCCGAGAAAATTGCAGAAAATCGTTCTGCGTGGCCAGGCTCCTCTGCGCGGCCGCCCAAGCGCAAGCTTGGAAGCGGTGAAATGGGACGACGAGCACCAATCCCTCGAGAAAAAAATCGGTCACGCTGTACGCCGCGACGGTCTGCTGAGTTATCTGCTCTATCCCGACGTCTTCACCAAGTACAACAAATTTCGCCAGACCTATTCAGATGTCAGCGTTCTGCCTACGCCTGCATTTTTCTATGGACTCAAGTCCGGCGAAGAAGTCACCGTCGAAATCGAATCCGGAAAATCCCTCATCATCAAGTTTCTGACCATCAGCGAGCCGCATCCCGACGGCACTCGCACGCTCTTTTTTGAATTGAACGGCCAGCCTCGCGAAGTGAACATCCGCGATCGCGCGCTGCGCGTAGTCGAGCGCGCTCATCCCAAGGCCGACCCTGCCGATCCCGGCCAGGTCGCCGCGCCCACCGCCGGCGTCATCAGCGGCATTGCCGTGCAATCCAATCACGCGGTGGAACGCGGCGCAAAACTTCTCACCCTCGAAGCCATGAAAATGCAGTCCAACATCTATGCGCCTATTTCCGGACGCGTTATGAAAATCCTTGTCACCTCCGGGCAGCATGTCGAAGCGAAAGATCTTCTCGTGATGATCGCGCCGTGAGTTCCGGTCAGCTTCGCAAACACGAAAAATTCCGCTCGCGCTTTCTTCGCAACCAGCGCGATCTCATCGTTTACACGCCGCCCGGTTACGCCGATCAGCCTGCGCGTCATTTTCCCGTCCTCTATCTTCACGACGGCCAGAATCTTTTCGATGGCGCCACTTCCTTTATCCCCGGGCAAGACTGGCATGTCGGCCAAACTGCGGATTATTGCATTCAATCTGGCTCCGTCGCTCCTCTCATCATCGTCGGCATGTACAACACCAAGGCGCGCGTTCGCGAATACACGCCCACTCCCGTTCCCAAGCTCGGCGGCGGCCGCGCCGATCGCTACGCAAAATTTCTCATCGAAGAAGTGAAGCCCTTCGTCGACCGCGAATATCGCACGCTCTCCGGCGCGCAGCATACCGGCATCGGCGGTTCCTCGCTGGGCGGTCTCGTTTCTCTCTACGTAGGTCTCAAGCATTCGCCCATCTTCGGAAAAATTGCCGCGCTCTCACCGTCCGTCTGGTGGAACCAGCACGTCATTCATCGATTCGCGCGCACATCAATCGTGGAGCCCCGCCCGCGCATCTGGCTGGACATCGGCACTCGCGAAGGCCCGCGCATCGTGCAGGAAGTCGAAAAATTCCGCGACGTGCTCCTCGAAAAAGGCTGGAAGCTCGGTCACGGCTTGCACTATGAGCGTGTCGAAGGCGCGGAGCACAACGAAGCGGCCTGGGCGCAGCGCGTCGGCCCGTTTCTGCAATTTCTGTATCCCGCGCGCGAAGCCGCTGTATAATCCGCGCTCAATTCAGTCGGGATCCTGGGGGCGTCGCATGTCGGAAGGCCGGCCTCTCACCATTCTCTGTGTCAGTTCCTACGAAAAGGGACAGGAATTCATCCGCACCTGCAAAGCGCTCGGCTGCCGCGTTTTCCTTCTGACCGTCGAAAAACTTCGCCACGCCGGTTGGCCGTTCGAATGCATCGATGAAGTCTTCACCATGCCTGAAGATCTTCCCCTGCAGGGTTTGATTTACGCCGTCAGTTATGCGGCCCGGTCGCGCAACATCGATCGTATCGTCGCGCTCGACGAATTTGACATGGAGAATGTTTCCGCCCTCCGCGAGCATCTCCGCATTCCCGGCATGGGCCTCACCACCGTCCGCTACTTTCGCGACAAGCTGGCCATGCGCGCCCGCGCCCGCGAAGCCGGCATCCTCGTCCCCGAATTCGTCCACGTCCTCAATTACGACCGTCTTCGCGAATTCATGTCCCGCGTTCCCAACCCCTGGCTGCTCAAGCCTCGTTCGCAAGCCTCCGGCATTGGCATGAAGAAGATTCATTACCCCGACCAGTTATGGCACTGGCTCGACCAGCTCGGCGATCAGCAATCCTTTTATTTGCTGGAGCAATTCGTTCCCGGCTCGGTCTATCACGTGGACAGCGTGGTTTCCGAGCGCACCGTTGTCTTCTCCGAAGCCCATGCCTATGGCACGCCGCCGCTGGACACCTCTCATCAAGGCGGCGTATTCACCACGCGCACTCTTCCTCGTGAAGGCGAGGAAACCAAATCCCTTCTCGAGATCAATCGCCATTTACTGGATGGCCTCGGTCTCATGCGCGGAGTCACTCACGCCGAATTCCTCCGCTCCCACGCCGACGGTAAATTTTATTTCATCGAAGTTGCCGCCCGCGTCGGCGGCGCTTACATCTCCGATGTCATCGAAACTGCCACGGGAATCAACTTCTGGCGCGAGTGGGCCCGCCTGGAAGTTGAGGCAGGGAATCAGCCTTACCAGCTTCCGTCACCGCGCTGCGACTATGCCGCAGTCGTTCTTTCTCTCTCTCGCCAAGAACATCCCGACACTTCCGCCTACGCCGATCCGGAAATCACGCACCGCATCACCAAGTATCATCACGTTGGATTCATCCTGAAGTCCCAAAGCCCCGAACGCCTTCAGCAGTTGCTCGATTCTTACTCCACGCGTTTTCAATCCGATTTCGTCGCTACCCAGCCCGTCCCCGACAGGCCAACCTCGTAGCGCTATTTTCCGCCCTCACCTTCGGTCGTTTTCCAATAACTACGCTGATCTGGAGTTGGAGCAGAAAGATTCAAGCCCTCAACAGCCTTCGATTTCGATTGCTGGATTCAATGATTTGATTGTAAAAATGAAGTCGTGAAAGCCATCCATTTGGCTCAGCAGATGAACCCGTCCTCCTTGGTGCGCAATGTCTACGAAACCCACTGCGTAACGCTTTGCCCGCACTGACTTGATCTCGTGAGGAGAAACGGTTGCTCTTCGGAGAATGCTTCGGAACTCGATCATGTTAGCGTCGTCAATCTTGATCTCAAACGGTATCCTCAACCACATGTACGCGACGAAAAGTGCGCCACAGAGCCATATGACAAATGCCCACACTGGTGGGCCATCTGAGCCAAACTTTGCCATCGCTCCCAAGATGATTCCGATTAAGCCCGCGAAAACCCACGCTGCGAGCATGAAAAGATAGAAGACCAAGAGCGGCTTCGCGAGGTACAGTTTGTATAGTTTCATTTAGGCGTTTCCCCTACTCCTTTACACATGGGCCGTTCACTTTGCCTCTATTCTAGCTCTCGACTGCACTACCCTCAGCTTTACATTTCCCCCCGTTTCCTCCACTATTCCCCCGTGCCGCAAACCAGCCCCGGCGCGACCTGTCCCAAAGTCTAGTTAACTGTCTGGAACAGCAGCTTCAAGCATTGTTTGCCGCGCACTCTTCCGGGGAATACAGTTTGCAGTACCCCGGACGGAATTCTGCGTTGGGGTGGTTTTGTCGCTTGGAGGTCCGATGTGGGGCAATAAAAAACCGGATGCAGCGCAAGCAGGGCAACCGGATCAAAGAAATTTACAAACGAATCAGTCGTCGAAGCCTGCTTCGCCGGCTTGGGAGGATAAACCCGCGATGAGTACAGATGCGATGCGTCCATTGGGTGCAACCTCGGATCGCGCCACGGCGCGGCTCGGGGCCAGCCTGCAAGTGAAAGGGGAGATCTCCGGCAACGAAGATCTGTTGATCGACGGTTCGGTCGAAGGACTGATCACTCTCGATGAGCGGAAACTGACTGTCGGGCCCTCAGCTAAAGTAACCGCTGATATCATTGCCCGCGAGGTAGTGGTGTACGGCAACGTGAAGGGCAACCTTCGCGCGAAGGATCGAATTGAAATCAAGAAGGATGGTTCGGTCAACGGCGACCTGACCACTTCCCGAATCATGATCGAAGACGGCGCCTACTTCAAAGGTTCCATCGAGATCGACAAGAACCCCGAAAAGGAATCTGGTTCGAACGCGTTTGCTCGCTCCTCTTCGCACGCGGCCGCGCCGGCAGGCAAGACCATTTAACTTTTTTTCTCCCTCACTCTGTTTCAACCACGGCGTCCCGGTATCCCCGGGGCGCCGTTCTTTTGTTAACGCATTCGCATTTCTCATCACGCACCTGTTTGAGGCATAGAATCAGTTGTAGGGGCGCAGCATGCTGCGCCCCTTCTTGCCCAGGCGGTTCTTTTTATCTCGAATCTCCAGACGGACGAGCCTTGCCGCCTTCTATTTGGATTTGCAGTCTTCTACAATCCCAACCATGCCACCTGTCATTCTGACCGGAGGGACGGCGGTTCTTGCCGTCCGGAGTGGAGGAATCGCACCTCAACTTCTAAATGCAGACGGGTTAGCCACTCATTTCAGTCTCCCATCCATTATTTCTTAACTTGACACTTGAAGTGGTGAGCGTATCGTTGCGTCGGGCATCCTCTCAGCGCTCCCGGCCGGTCCCATGGATTTGTGCGGGTTGCGGCGCTGCATCTTCAAGTTCTCCGCCTCCTCCGCCTGCGCCAGACTTCACTCTCAGCTTGTCGTCGAATTCGATTTCCATCCCGCAGGGTGCCACAAGTCCCTCCGTCAATGTCTCCGTAAACGCCGAGAATGGCTTCGCCGGCGCTGTCCAGGTGACGCTCAGCGCGCTTCCTTCCGGCGTCACTTCGAATCCTGCGAGTCCCTTTAGTGTTACGGTTGGCGCGAGCACACCCGTTGTCTTCGGCGCCTCCACAAATGCCACTACCGGGAATTTTACAATCTCGATGCAGGGCACAAGCGGCGCGCTGTCCCATTCCGCCAGTCTTGCTGTCGCCATACAGGGCGCCATGAGTCCCGCGCTTCCGCGCACCGCTTATGCGCGGACGGATTCCACTTCATCTTCCGACGATCCCTTCGGCGAGCCGCACCATCGCCACATTGCTTACGATCCCGCGAACAAACATCTCTTCGTTGCCAATCGCGCCATGAATTGTGTCGAGGTTTTTTCCACCGCCAGCCAATCGTCCATCGCCCAAATCTCTGTACCCGGCGCGAGCAGCGCCGATCTCTCCGCTGACGGTTCCACAGTTTGGGTTGGCACAGCCCTCGAACAGATCGTCGCCATTGATACTCCTTCCTTGCGCGTCAGGAATCGCTACTCGTTAACCGGACTCACTCCAGTACCCAACACCATCTTCAGCCGTCCCATTGAAGTCCTCTCGCTTTCGAACGGCAAGTCCATGTTGCGCCTGCGCCAGCCCGCCTCCTCCCAGGCGCTGCTGGCTCTCTGGGACCCCGTCTCGAATTCGCTCACCAACCTTACTTCCGCTGCCCCTGCGGTTTTCCAGCAAGGTGTAGGTGTCATCGCGCGCACGGGCGACCATTCGAAAGTTCTCGCCGCGGCCAACGACTCGACCGGGGAACTCGCGCTGTTCGACTCCGCAGGCAACGTCGTTGCAGGCCCGCTCACTCTTGGCGCAGGTTTAATCTCGATCGCCGCAGCCAACTCCGACGGCAGTCGGTTTGCCGTGCTCTTAGCGGCAAGCGGGAGCACGCAGCTTCTCCTCCTCGATGCTTCCCTCAAACAAGTTGGGGTCTACGCGCCAGCGGTCACGCACGGCCTCGCCTTCTCGGTGGATGGAAATCGCTTGTATCTCAGCGAGTCTTCCTCCGGCGCGCCTTTCGTCAACGTTCTCGACGGTCACACCGCCCAGCTCATCGGCCGCGTCCCCGATGCGGCCGTTCAGGGCGTCTCCTCGGAGATCGAGGAAGTCGACGAAACGCAGCTCCTCTTTGGCCTTTCGAATCGTGGAGTCGTTTTTGTCGATACTGCAACCCCAACAAGCTTGTCCTCTCCCGCTCCGGCCATCGCCGCCGCGCCAAGTCTTATACCTTCCGAAGGTCCACTGGCCGGTGGGACTTCCGTTGTCCTCGGCGGCCAGAATTTCACCTCCCCTACGCAACTAAAATTCGGCACGCAATCAGCTTCGGGCGTCACGGTTTCCGGCCCCGCTCAAATCCAGGCGAGCTCTCCTCCAACCGTCACGAACAGCGTCGTCAACGTCACTGCTTACTTCCAGAGCGGCTGGCTCGCCATTGCGCCCGATGCCTTCAGCTACGGTCCGCAAATTCTGCGAATTCTCCCAAACGCCGGGCTGAATGCTGGCGGTGACTCGCTTGCAAATTTATGGCTACGGTTTTGGCAGCCATCCAACCAAGATCACCGTCAAGATCGGTGGCGCAAACGCCGTGGTGCAAAAAGTGGAGAACGTTACCACTATGGCTGCCTCCATCGGACTTGACGCCAGCTATCCCTTCTCTCTCGAACGCATCACCTTGCAGACGCCAGCCAGCTCTTCCGGCAAAGCCGATGTTTTCCTTTCAACTCCCGCCGGTTCCGCAACATCTGCAAAGTCCTTCCAGTTTGTGCAAAGCATTCGATCGTATGCGAAACCCGCTCTCTTCAAGTTCCTGCTCTACGATCAAGTACGGCAGCACATCTATTTAACAAACATTGATCACGTCGATGTTTTCGATCTCCAGCAAAATATATTCCTCGGTCCGCTCCAGCCCCCCGGCGGCCCTCCACCGAATGCTGGACTGCGCGGCCTGGCTTTGACTCCCGACAGTTCTCAGCTCATCGTCGCCGATTTTGGCGCGCAGAGTGTTTATCTTCTCGATCCTGTTCTGGGAACCGGCACAACTGTGCCCGTCGGCGGCGTCCCCGGCTTCACGTCCCGCGCGCGTCGCCGCCACCAGCACGCAAACGGTTTTCATCGGTCTCAGCGGTGAAGGCGGTTCTACGGGAGCCTGTTCCGCGTGTCTCGCCCAGATGAACTTGATGGCGAGCCCGCCGACCGTTCAGCCGGCTCCACAGCCGGAGGTCGCCAGCATCACGGGCGCGCCGCTCGTCCAAGGCTCTGCTGCGGGCGATCGTGTTTTTGTCGCCTTCGGCACTTCTTCCAGTGGCCCCGTCGCGGTCTGGAATGCAAGCGCCCCAAATCAGTTTTTCACTTCTCCAGCCAATGTCTCCACAACGGATTTGGGAGCTTCGTCCGACGGCAGCATGTTTGTCTTCTATTCGAATGCCGCAACCGAAATGCACGCGGCGGATCTTTCTCTAACTTCCGTCCCCGCTTCCCCTGAACTTGAACAAATCCTCGGGCGTGTCCTCGTGCCCGGCACTGCTCTCCATCCTTCCCGCGCGCTGCTCTATCAACCTTTCCTCACCGGCGCGCCCGGCAGCGCCAGCGTGAAAGGTGGCATCGACATTCTCGACGCGCATTCGGGTGCGCTGCGTTTACGAATTTTTCTTCCGCAACAATTTATGACCGATATCGATGGTCTTCATGGCAGCTTCCTTACCACGGATGAAAATGGTCAGCGCCTCTTCGCCATTACCTCTTCGGATGGCACGCCACAAAACTCCGCCTTAACGATTATTCAGCTCGTCGCCGTTCCCCTGGGAATCGGCACGATTGCGCCCGCAACGGTTTCCGCAACGGGCGGCGCCACCCTGACTGTCCGCGGCAGCGGCTTCCAGAACGGCGCCACCGTCAGCATCAATGGAAAATCTGCCAGCGCCACATTCAAGGACATCAACACTCTCCTCGTCGTCACTCCCAGTCTCACGCCCGGCTCTCAGCAAATCGCCATCACAAATCCCGACGGCGAATCCGTTTCCCTCGACGCCGCCTTCACCGCCAACTGAGTAGGACAGACATTCCTGTCTGTCTGCTTTGTGCTGTCTCTCTCTCTTCTCCGCATCCCTTCTAACCTTTTCGCCGTATCCTCATCCAACTTGTAGAAGATAAAATAGCCAGATTCGCCGCCAGGGAAATCTGCCTCGCGGCCCGTGAGAGGATTCGAATGGAAACGCGAAAACTGGGAAACTCCGACATCAACATTACGCGCATCGGCTTTGGCGCTTGGGCTCTCGGTGGCGGTGGCTGGGAATTTGCCTGGGGTCCGCAGGACGACGCCGATTCCATCGCCGCAATTCACCGCGCGCTGGAGCTCGGCGTCAACTGGATCGACACCGCCGCCGTTTACGGCCTGGGCCACTCCGAGGAAATCGTCACTCGCGCGCTGAAGGAATGGCGCGGTCCGCGCCCCTACGTTTTTACGAAATGCGTTTTGCGCTGGAACGAGAAAGGCAAAATCTGGAAAGAGTTCAGTCCCGTTTCCATTCGCCGCGAATGCGAAGACAGTCTCCGCCGCCTCCAAGTCAACACCATCGATCTCTACCAAATGCACTGGCCTCCGGAGGACAACAAACCCGGAATCGAAGAAGCCTGGCAAACTCTCGCCACGCTGAAGGCAGAAGGCAAAGTGCGCTTTATTGGCGTGTCCAACTTTAACGTCGCTCAAATCCAGCGCGCCGAGAAAATCGCTCCCGTCACTTCTTTGCAGCCGCCCTACTCCATCGTTCGCCGGAAAATTGAAGCCGAGATTCTTCCGTATTGCCAGCAGCAGGGAATCGGCGTGATCAACTACGCTCCCATGGCTTCCGGACTTCTCACGGGCGCGATGACCCGCGAACGCGCCGCCGCCTTGCCCGCCGACGATTTTCGCAGCCGCAATCCGGAATTTCGCGAACCGCGCCTTTCGAAAAACCTTGAACTCGTCGAACGCCTTCGCCAAGTCGGCGCGCGTCACGGCCGCACTCCCGGCGAAGTGGCCATCGCCTGGACGTTGCGTCATCCCGCCATCACCGCTGCCATCGTTGGCGCGCGCAACGCTGAGCAGGCCGAAGGCGTTATGCGCGCGGGCGAACTGAAACTCACCGCCGACGAAATCGCGGAAATCGAAGGCGCTGCCGCCCTTGCCACTGCCCGATAAAAACCATACTCGCAGAGAGAAAAAAAATGGACCTTGACCTCAAGGGAAAAACAGCCGTCGTGTCCGGCTCCACTGCCGGCATCGGCTTGCCATCGCCGCCGCGCTGGCCGCCGAGGGCGTCATCCGCAGTGTCTTCTAGAAGAACCTGCATTTAAGCGCGCTGGTAGTCGGGCCTCCAGCACTTGATCAGTTGCTTGATGGCCTTGCGTTCCGTCACCTTTTCGTCCAAGACTTTTCGGGCCAGCGCCGGCAACTCCGCATCACTCGCGAAACGCATCGCAACAATCTGGCCGATCGTCAGCTCGGCGCACCTCGCCTGCAAATCCGCGGGCAGCACCTGCGCGTATCGCAGCCTTTCTTCCAGCCGAATGACGCGGTCCTGCACGGCCAGCGCAAACAGCCGTGCCTGAAACGCCAGAATTACCAGGGCCGCGGCTAGAATCACGCCAAAGATTCCGGCGAAAGAGAAACCTAAGTTCCACAGCCGAACCAGCGACCAAACAAAGTTAATCACAAAAACCGGCACAGCGAAAAAATGAAACGTGGGAACAAACTTTCCATGATTCGCAAAATTCTGTTCTTCCATTGGTCTACCTTCCTTATGATAACTTCATGCTACTTCGCCAGCTCGTTCTTGAAGACTGCTCCGTTGTGCATTACAAAGCGGACGTGCTCCAATTCTTCAATGCTCTTCAGCGGATCTCCTGATACTGCGATCACTTCCGCATACGCACCGGGAGCGAGCACACCGATTTCGCCTTTCATGTCTAGCATTTCTGCCGCTCGCGAAGTCGCCGATTGAATCGCGTCCACAGGCGCCATTCCCAGTCCCACCATGCGCTTGAATTCTTGCGCGATCGGTTCAGTCCACGGAATTCCGCCCATGTCCGTTCCAAAAACAATTTTCAAATGGGCCTGCAGCGCTTTCTTGAATGTGATTTCGTGGACTGCGGCCCGCGCGCGGTCGCGTTTTCCCGCCGGAGTATCCGCCGGCGCCCAGTCGTCGTAATACGGGGAAAGCGTCGGGCAATACCAGGTCCCTTGGCGCTGCATCTGCGCCATCTGCTTATCCGTAATTTCCAATCCGTGTTCGATGGAATCGCATCCGCCATCCAACGCCCGCTGGAGACCGATGCCGTTGTACGCGTGGCACGCCACTTTTTTCTGCCATCCGTGCGCTTCATCCACGATGGCTTGCAACTCTTCCACGGTCAGCGTCGGCTGCGAAATCAGCTTGCCCTCTTTGTCCACCCACGAGCGGTGGGTCATGTACACCTTGAGCCAGTCGGCTCCGTGCTCCAGCTGCTGCCGCGCGGCTTTCCGCGCTTCCACCGGCCCGTCGACAAGTTGCGCGCCCTTGGGCACTTCCAGTTCGGGTGCGTAGCCTTCCAAGTTGTATCCGCCGGTCGTGGAGATTGCTCGCGTGGCGCCAAAAATTCTTGGCCCGGGAATCGTGCCTTCCTCGATCGCTTGCTTGATTTCGATGTCGCCGTAGCCCGCACCTTCCGTCTCCACATCGCGAATGGTGGTGAAACCCTGCTCCAGCGCGCGCCGCGCCGCATAAGTAGCGCGAGCTGCCCGCAACGCAATTCCCGCTTTCAAAATATTTACATCGTAGCCGCCCTTCGCCGGATCCTCTCCCCACAGAAAAATATGGGTGTGCGAATCGATCAGCCCGGGCAGCACCGTCGCGCCGGAAAGATCAATCACCTTTGCCCCATCGGGGACCTTTGTAGAAGCGTCGGCTACTTTTTCAATGCGTTCGCCGCGCACAAAAATAAGCTGGTTCTTGCGCGGTGCTTCGCTGACGCCGTCAAGCAGTGTGCCAGCGCGGATGACCGTGAGCGGCGCGGGCGCAGGGGATGCGGATTGACCGCGTGCGGAAACAGCGCACAAAGTCAGGGCGAGCGCGAAACAAGAAAGAGAAAGACGCATGCGGGGCTCCTCAACAGCGTCCGGTAGCTTGCCGCAAAGCGACGGGCGATTGCAACCATTCCGCACGGCTCCAGAGTTCATGACGGTTTCTTCCTGGGGTCGGGCTCTGGGATAGAAGGATCCCAAGTATTGTGGGAGGCGGAAGCAGAATCTGGCTTTGTCTTTTGGGTCGAGGTTTCGTCTGGGCTTGACTGCGGGAGCGAGTCTGAGCCTGGGACAAGGTTAGAATCTTCGACGGAGTCGGTGGCTTCGTTTTTTGTGGAAACGTTTAGCAGCGGACTGGCGGGGTAGGTGATTCCAGCGGCATTGTCGGCGTCGATGGCGGGGAGAGTGCGGAGGAGCAAGCTATTGATGTATGCCAGAACGGCGGCGCGGCGAGGGGAAATGTGGTTTTTAGCGAGAAGCTCGTAGAGGTTGCTGAGAGAGTAGTTGATGCCTTGTGCGGTTTGGAGGCCTTGGGAATTGCGGATGAGAGGTGCGTAGACGTTGCTCGTATCTTTCTGTTTTTCGATGGCGAGGTGATGCGAACACAGAAGGGAGTTCTGGTCGGAGGCGAAGAGACGGCATTGGCGGCCCGACGGCGTGTAAAACTGGCAGCGAGTGGAAAGTGCGGAGGGGCTAGCGGCTTGCAGTTTCATTTTGGTTCTCCATGGAGGGGCGGAGGCTACCCCCACCCCGGGTGTTTTGGGGGAAAGAGTGCGGAAGTGACTGTAAACAAAGAGATTGAGTTTTGGCGCGTACCAAAGAGTGCGCAAGCAACAGGAAGCAAAGGAGATAGATGAGGTAAAGGAAGTGAGGGAGTGGAAACCGGTTGGGCGAACGGGGGAGCTGGGCGGCGCCCTGCACACAAGTCGCTCAGGGTAAAGTGGGGTCGAGGCCTTTCCGGCCAGGCTGGAATCCGCGATTGACGATATTCAAAGTAAGAATTCAAAGTCAGCGGACGAGCTGGCAACCGCGATCGGAGCGGATCCACGCGCGCTCTACCGTCTGATGCGCGCTACCGCCAGCGTGGGAGTACTTTCGGAAGGTGCCGATGGCAAGTTTTCGGAAACGCCGCTCTCCGCCGTGCTGCGCAGCAACGCGAATCCCAGCTTGCGAGGCTTCGCGATCATGCATAGCAGGGAGTGGCACGGACTCGGCTGGTCCCACCTCGATGATTGCGTGCGCACGGGGAAACAAGCCCTCGACAAAATTTATGGCGAGCCCATCTTTCAATTCTTCGAAAAGCGCCCCGAGGAAGCGCAACTCTTCAATCAATCCATGACTGATTTATCCATGATCGATGGGCCGGCGGTGGCGGACGCCTATTCCTTCGACGAAATTCGTTCCATCGTGGACGTGGGCGGCGGGCACGGGCTGCTCCTGGCGACCATCCTGGCGAGGAATCCACAGATGAAAGGCACACTCCACGAGGTAGCGCATGTCGTGGCGGGCGCGTACATCATGAAGCACATCATTCACGACTGGCCGGATGACGTGTGCATCAAAATCCTGAAAGCCTGCCGAAAGGGCGTGAATCCCGGCGGCAAATTGCTCGTGGTGGACAACGTGATCCAGCCCGGCAACGATTTCGCACCGGGCAAATTCCTGGACCTGCAAATGCTGATCTTTCCTGGCGGGTGCGAGCGCACAGAAAAGCAGTTTCGCGAGCTGTTCTCGGCAGCGGGCTGGCAGCTGAGCCGTGTTATCCCGACGGCTGTTCCTGAGTCCATCGTGGAAGGTGTTCCCGCCTAACGGCCCATAGTCTGCGAAGCGGGGTTATCCAGAAAAGTCAAAATCCCCAGGCGCAAACCCGGCGCCGGGGAACGTAGCAAAGCGTCTAAATTCTAGCCAACTGCAGCAGATCAAATCGGTTCTTCAATCTTCAGAGACGCTTCTTCGATCACGTCCTCGGAGATTCGGAATTTCAATTCTCTCTTGAGTCGGTTGATCAGTTTTCTGGCGTCCTCAATTTGTCCGTCGCGCTGCAGACGGAAGAGGATGCGCGCCACTCCGACCGGTTGAATGCTCATGTTGGACGCGACACTTCGGGCTTTCTTTTCATCAAGAATCACGCGGTCGGCGCGTTTTTCCTGCGCCTGAGTAATGCTTTCCGCTTCGCCCTCATCTAGTTCCGTCATTAACAGGCGCACATTCGTTGGGTTTCCGGCTGAGCATCGTTGGAACAAGCCAGTGCCGTATAACTTGTTCAACTGATGCCGGAATTTGTGCTTTTTGTTTACTTCTGTCTGCACTTGTCTAGGCACATGTACGACGTCAAAAAAGAGGGACAACTTTGTGGCCAAGTCCAAGTGTACAATTGCCCGCAGGGACGAGCTGTCAATCACCGTGTGGCGCACTTACTCCTTCGCGACAGACGAAAGTAATAGCAGACCCAAGCCCACAGCGATGATCGCGCCGGCTGCCTGAAGCCGCTCCTTGCTCAACTTTTGCTCCTTCAAGTACGCAATAATCTGCGATTCCAAATTTCCAGGGGAATGAGACGGAGAGAACCAAAATACCTGGCAGCTGTCGAAAAGAGGCGGGAGCCGAATGCCTTCATAAACAATGGGAATGATTACTTTCTTCCGTCCCATCGCATAACTTAGTTCGGCTTCTACTGCGCGGTCCGCGCGGGATGTGATGATTGCTAAAATGATGTCAGAGCTTTCGATCTCTTTTCGCGTGGCAGCCGTTAGAGTCCAGGAAGACCCGCTGGTTAACGGTCTCCCTCCGCCTCTCGCAGGCACATAGGCGTGTATCCCTTGAGCAGCTGCGAGGGTCTGCAAACGCCACACCACACCCTGCTCGTCGGCGTTGCTGCTGTAGCTGATGAAGACCTTGAACGCCATGATCTCAATTCTATGATAGGCCGCGAGCGGGACGAAGGTTTTTCAATCAGCGCCGACCGCGCTTACCTGGCCTCATGTGCCGAGGAGGTTGGGCTGGAGGCGCGAGTAGCCGTGCTCGTGGGCCCAAAGGGTGAGGGGAATGGCGGCCAAGTCATCGACGAGCGGGATGGCGTGGCCGTCTTTGGTGAGGTCGACTGTGGTGAGGAAAAACTTGCAGGTGTCGCAGGCTTCCACGCGGATGTGTGGCAACTGCTCCGCCACATAGACCGGCAGTTTGCTTTCCTCTTCTTCGCCGCATGTGGAGCAGAAGATTCGCCGGAATTCCCATTCTTGAGAGCAAAACGAGCAGAGGAGGAAGCGTTTTCCGCTGTCGCCTTCCACTCGCAGCACACCCATGAGCGGGCGCGCGCCACACAAGGGACAAACCCGCACCGTGATGACCATGGGAGGCTTCGGCGTCATGGCCGCGCGGAATTCGGCATAAGGCTGCAGGAACGCTCGCGCCAGGAACTGCGCGAACGCCCCGATTTGCTGGTCGTACTTGCCGCCATATTCCCAATACGCTTCGAGGCTCGCAATCCAGGAATCCGTCGGCAGCAGGGACATCTGATGCGCGGATTCGCGGAGAGCGGCGGGCGCGTGCTGCTCAATCACGGAGAGAAAACCGCGGAAGTGGGGAAGGAGCACAGCGAGATCGAGCGAATCTCTTATTTCGGCTGCAGGCGTGCCGCTTGCTTTCATTCCACTCGAAGAGGCGATGCTGGGACGGAGGGTTTTTTGAAAAGCCGCGACGTGTTTGTAGAAATTCAGAAACTCGGAGGCGAAAGAGTATTCGGAGGATAAGCGCGCGGCGCGCCGGAGGCGTGCGTCGTGCTCGGTTCCAGCGGTTTGTGTAGTAGAAGCCATCTCATAAATACGTCTGAGGGCCGAAACACTCTCTTCAGGGGCTAAAGCCCAATAACAGCGGCTTTAACGTCGGAGCTAAAGCTCCGACCTCCTGAAGTGCATCCATGAGACAGACGCTTGTCATTTGCGCGGCGTGGACGATTGGCCGACGATTTCCTTATACCAGCCGGGATGGTAGCGCTTGGCGAAGGCGATGGAAACATCGCCGTGAATGACCGAGCTGAGGGCTCCGCGCTCCGCAAACACGCCCATGTAAATGTGAATCAGGAACAGGCCAATGGTGAAGAGCGCCGCTGACGCATGGACTAGTACCGCGATACGCATCGCAATGAGGGAATGCCACGCAAAGTATTGCGGAGACCACATGACGACGCCACTCAAGAGCAACAACAGGCTACCCCAGAAAAATCCCCAGAAAAGGAATTTTTGCCCCGCGTTGTAACGTCCCGCGGGCGGCATCTTGTCGTCCTGATTGGTGCTGTAATAGCGGACCGCTTTCCACCAAGCTTTGTCCACGTCAGTGTGTTTCATCTGCGGCGCCCACATGACGTACATGTTCCAGACCGCTGCGAAAAAGATAAGGCCGGCCCAGGGATGGAGCATTCGCGAAACCGGCGCTCCGCCCAGGATTACGGCGACCCAGAAGAGCCACGGCGACCAAAACGCGAGCCCGGTCATCAGCAGATAGATGTACGCGACGGCCGCCACCCAGTGCGTCAATCTTTCTTTCAGGGTGTACCGAAGGACGTGACCGTGAGGAATAATCTGTTCGGATGTGCTCACGGTTTTCCTCCTGGATTGATGTCTTCTTCCTCACGCGCCTTCGGGCCGTAGCGCAGATAGTGCACGAAGAGGCCGATCAATCCTCCAACCATCGCAACGTTGCCGAGCCACTTCAGCGGGCCTTTCCACAGCTTTACGGTCCACGGGACGTGGGGATCTTTCGGAAGGCCGCCGTAAATTTCCGGCTTGGTCGCGTCATGCAGAACATAAATGACACCGGTGCCGCCGACGCCTGGAGGATCGTACACGCCGGCATTCGGGTGGTTCGAATGCTCGCGAAGCTGTTTCGCGCGCCCTTCGGCAAGAAACTTCATATCCTCCTTGCTGCCGAAGTGCAGACAGCCCGTCGGGCAGGACTTGATGCACGCCGGCTCGAGCCCTTCGCTGACGCGATCCGCGCACAGCGTACACTTGAAAACGCGATGGGTCTTGGGGTTCATCTTCGGAATGTCAAACGGGCATCCGGTGATGCAATAGCCGCAGCCAATGCAATTGGCCTGCTGGAAATCGACGATGCCATTGGTGTACTGCACGATGGCGCCGTCCGCGGGACAAGCCGCCAGGCAGCCGGGCTCGGCGCAGTGCATGCACTGGTTCTTGCGCATCAACCACATCAGCGAGCCGTCGTCTTCGCGAACATGCTCGTTGAAGAGGATGAGGTTCCAGTAATTCCAGCGCGTTTCCGGCATCGTCTGGTAGGTGTTGTCGAAAACCGTTTCGCCGAAGGGAAGGTCGTTCCACTCCATGCAGGCAACTTCGCAGGCTTTGCAGCCGATGCAGGTGGTGGTATCGATGAGTTTGCAGACGGTGTATTCGCGCTGGGTGCCTTCGCCAGGAACGGTTCCGGCATGGCCGGAGATTTTTTGAACGCGTAGTGTGGCTTGGCTCATGGCATCCCCTACGCTCTCTCGAGCTTCACCAGGAAGCCCTTGAATTCCGGCGTGTAGGCGTTGGGATCAAATACGGTCGGCGTCAGCAGATTCACCAGCGTTCTCGCATCCTTGCCTTCGTCCTCTTTAATGCCGCGATAACCTTGATGAATCGGAATGCCGATCTGGTAGACCTTTTTGCCGTCGATCATCATGGACTTGATGCGCTTCGTGACCATCGCTTTTGCGATGTACTCGCCGCGAATGCTGGAGACCTTTACTTTTTCGCCGCCGCGCAGGCCCATTTCGTCCGCCATCTCCGCGGAAATTTCCACGAACGGTTCCGGCACCAACTGGACATTCATCGGATTGTTTTTTGTCCAATAGTGATAGAGCTCGGTGAGGCGATAGGTCGTACAGACGACGGTGTAACCGTCTTTTGGAGTGGCGTATTTGTCGTCCGGAGTCTTGTAGCGCTTCACCACGGGATTGTGCGTTTGCGCCGGATGAAGCGGGTTGTCAATCGGACTTTCGATTGGCTCGTAGTGTTCCGGGAAAGGTCCATCGGCGAAGGCTCCAAGCGGGGCAAAGATCCGCCCGACGCCTTCCGGATTCATAATGAACGGGCCCATATGATCCTTGGGCTTGGAGTCGACCTTGAAGTCCGGCACGTCGTTGCCCACCCATTTTTGCGTGCTTTCGTTCCACCAGACTTGGCGACGCGTTGGATCCCAGGGCTTGCCGTCGGCATCGCACGATGCGCGATTGTAAAGCACGCGGCGATTTGCCGGCCAGGACCAACCCCATCCCGGATGCAATCCGAGATTCGAAGGATCCGATGGATCACGGCGGGCGGTCTGATTGCCCGCTTCGGTAAATGAGCCGCAGTAAATCCAGTTACCGCAGGACGTCGTGCCATCGTCCTTCAGCCACGCAAAGCCGGGGAGCTGCTGGCCGGTCTTGATTTGCTGCTTCGTCGCCGGATCCTCAAGATCCGCCAGCGCCTTGCCATTGACTTCCTTCAACACCTCGGCAAGAGGAGGACTCGATGGGTTGCTGTAATTCCAGGTCAGATTCAAGATGGGAGCGGGGAATTTACCGCCTTCCTTTTTGTACAGTTCGCGGACTTTCAAGAAAATTTGCGCCACGATGGCCTGGTCCAGCCGGGCATCTCCCGGCGTGGGCAAAGCAGTATTCTTCCAGAGCAGCCAGCGCGCGGAGTTGGTGAACGAACCGTCTTTCTCGGCAAAACCCGCGCAAGGCAGACGGTAGACCGTGGTTTGAATCTGCTTCATTTCGTCCTGGGTGATACCGGGCGACTTCCAGAATTCGCTGGTTTCGTCAGGATAAATTTCGCCGACGACCAGCCAATCCGCTTTTTTCAGCGCGTCAATGTTTTTCTTGGAGTCGGGACCGATGGCCACGCCGTTCATCCCGAAGGCCAACATGCCCTTGACGACTCCGTTGTACATGTTGTCCCACATCTGTACCCACGAATAGTTGCGATCCACTTTCGGCAGATAGTCGAACGCAAAGCCGTTTTGTTTGGTGGCCGCGTCTCCAAAGAGAGCTTTCAGATAGCTGGCCGCGAATTTCGGCGTGTTACCCCAGTAATTGAACGAATCCCACGGGGCGGGTTTTGAGGATGTAGGCGTTATGCGCTTCATCCAGGAATCGAAAGAAGTATCCGCGGGAGTGGGAACCTTCAGATATCCGGGCAAATTGTCGAAGATGCCGGCCATGTCTGTGGCGCCCTGAATGTTCGAGTGTCCGCGCAAGGCGTTCACGCCGCCGCCGGCGCGTCCGACGTTGCCGAGCAACAATTGCAGCATCGCCGCGGTTCGAATGATCTGCGTGCCAAAGCTATGTTGCGTCCAGCCGACGGCGTAAATAATCGTGCCGGCCTTCTTCATATCGCCGTCTTTGCGAATCGAAGTGTACAGCTCGGCGGCTTTGAGGAATTGTTCTTTGGGAATGCCGGTGATGCGCTCGACCATCTCCGGGGTATACCGCGAGTAATGCTTCCTCAGGAGTTGGAAGACACAATTGGGGTTCTGCAGCGACAGATCGAATTCAACTTTTTCCGGCAGCTTGGGAGCAGGCGGAGCGCTTCCGCCAACGGGATGCGTCGCGTCTCCACCGCCCGTCCCTGCGTAATTCCATGTGGACTTGTCGTAGCTCTGCGACTTGGCGTCAAATCCAGAAAATACGCCGTCCGTGTCGGCGGGCATCTTGAAATCGCCTTTGACGATGAACGCGGCGTTCGTGTAGTTGACCAGATAATCCTTCGCGATGCGGCTGTTCTCGATGGCATAGCGAATGACGCCGCCGAGGAAAGCAATGTCCGTGCCGGCGCGAATCTGGCAGAAGAGATCAGCGACCGCGGATGTCCGCGTGAAGCGGGGGTCTACCGAGATTATCTTTGCATTGCGCGTGCGTTTCGCTTCGACGGGCCACTTGAAACCGCAGGGATGATTCTCGGCAGGATTACCGCCCATGATGAGCATCATGTCGGTATTCTTCATGTCGACCCAGCCATTGGTCATTGCGCCCCGGCCGAACGTTGGTCCCAAACTTGAGACCGTGGGGCCGTGTCAAACCCTGGCCTGGTTTTCCAAATGCACGACCCCCAGGGCGCGCATCGATTTCACTACAAGATAGTTGAACTCATTGGTGTCCGTGCAGCCGCCGATCCACGCGACCGATTCGAGCCGGTTCACCGTGTGCCCCGCTGCGTCCTTCTCGATGAAAGTCTCATCGCGCGTCTTTTTCACGCGCGCCGCAATTTCGTTGATGGCGTCGTCCCAGGAAATTTCCTGCCACTCGGTTGCACCCGGGCGGCGAACCAGCGGTTTCAGCAACCTGCGCTCGTTCATGATTTCTTGCTGCAGCGAGGAACCCTTGGGGCAAAGCGTGCCACGGTTGGTCGGATGATCAGGATCACCTTCGACGTGGACTACTTGCGCGGTCACATTCTTGGCGCGGTCGCCAATGGTATAGATGATGGTGCCGCAACCCACCGCACAGTACGGACACGTTGAACGGGTCTCGCTTGCACGTGCGATCTTGAGAGTACGGAGCTGCGCGAACGCGGGCTTCAAATCGAATCCGAAGACAGCGGCTGCAGCTCCGCCAACTGTCGTTATCTTAAAGAAATCACGGCGGGTAGGATTCATGCCGGGCCTCACCTGCGGGGGAATAAGGTAGGGAAAGTACCCGCAGAACCTCCTTAATAAGACTTGCCAGCCAGTGTGTCAAGGATGAAATTGCGGCATTCGAAATTTGCTCTTGTCCGCGAAATTCATGGTATCCGGCTGCTTTCGAGCGGCATCTAAGAAGGCCAATCGGTTTTGGCGTGCTTCGCGAGGTTTCACGAAAATTTCGATGCACGTGCCTTCAGCAATTCTCCACGCTCTTCAGCCGATCTCCCTCTCAAGTTGAACCAGCCGTAGTCCGTGACGACGTATTCCACGTCCTCCGCGTCTCCCGGCAAACAGGCTAGAACGCGACCTCAGGCGAATAAGTCAAATATTTGCCAACACTTAAGGAACGCACAAAAAAATACGAAGCCTTGTCGATTTCGCGGCTCCTTGTTCGACGTATCAGCAGAAGGAGATCCAGCCAAGAAGAGAGAAGGACTTCTGGAGGGTGACTTGACTCACGCAAAACCCGCCGTCCGAGATAGAATGGATGTGACCCCTATACCGCCTCCAACATCTGTTATTTTCAGACGGTGGAATTCGTAGGTAAGGGTGAATGTTCCCAACCAGGAGGGAACGGGGCGCTGATGGCTAGTCCAGAAATTTCTGCAAAACCCGATCTTGGCTCACTGCGCATCCATGATGGCCAGCGGAGCCAGTCGAAGATGGGCAAGCGCATCTTCTACGCGTCGATCCCCGTACTCATTTTCGCAGGCATTGTCGGAGCCGCTTATGCCTTTCGGAGCCAAAAGCCCATCGTTGAGGTTGCCGCCGCGGCGAAAGCGGACCCCGGCGGCCGACAGACACTGTTGAACGCCAGCGGCTATGTGA
This sequence comes from Acidobacteria bacterium 13_2_20CM_57_17, assembly GCA_001914785.1. Classification (GTDB taxonomy): domain Bacteria; phylum Acidobacteriota; class Terriglobia; order Acidiferrales; family UBA7541; genus Acidiferrum. The sequence continues at coordinate 128,234 of MNDE01000154.1, forward strand.
CGCCGCGGCGGCGGGCCACCATTGCCGCGAAAATAACCGGCCGTGTGACCGGCGTTTTCTTCGACGAAGGAACCCGCGTCGCGCAAGGCCAGTTGTTGGCGACGCTCGATGATTCCGATGCCAAACGCGCTCTGGACTCCGCCAAAGCCGATCGCGACGCCGCGCGCGCTGCCATAGCCGACTTGGAAGTGCAGCTCAAGAACGCGCAAATTGCGCTGCACCGCGCGGAACAACTGCAAAAGGCCGGCGTCCAGACGCAAGAAGCTCTGGACAACGCCACAACCAACGCCGACAGCTTGAAAGCGAAAATCGAGTTGGCCAAGCAACAGGTAGCTGCCGCCGAATCCCGAATTGCCGTCGCCCAGCAGGCTGTTGACAATTGCACGATTCGCGCTCCGTTCTCCGGCATTGTGGTTTCCAAGGACGCACAGGTCGGCGAAATGGTGTCGCCCATTTCCGCGGGCGGGGGCTTCACGCGTACAGGCATTGCCACCATCGTGGACATGCATTCGAACGAATTCGAAGTCGACGTTAATGAATCGTATATTGCCCGCGTTGAACCAGGACAAGACGTGAAAGCTGTTCTCGATGCTTATCCGGACCGGGATATTCCGTCAAAGGTTCGCACGGTGATTCCCTCGGCGGACCGCCAAAAGGCGACCGTCAAAGTGCGAATCTCGATCCCTAATCTGGAAAAATACAATTTTATTCTTCCAGACATGGGAGTGAAGGTGAGTTTCGAAGGCCCACCGCAAGCAGCACCTGCAAAGGGACCCGAAGCCTTGTCCTACGTTCCGAAGGGCGCGATTCGAACGGATGGCGGCACTTCCTTTGTCTTTCTCGTGAAGGACGGAAGAGTCGAACGGCGCGCGGTCAGCGTTGGGTTGGATCGGGGCACGGACGTGGCGATCCTGGCAGGCGTAACTCCCGGCGATTCGCTGGTAGTGAAAGGCCCCGAGAATTTGCGTGACGGCGATAAAGTCGAAATCCGGCAATAGGAGCAGAGAATGATCCGAGTCGATGGTCGCGGTGATTCTTCGAGTCTCATCCAAGTGCGCGGTTTGAATAAGACCTACAGCCGCGGCGGCGAGCAAATCCAGGTATTGCAAGGACTCAATCTCGATGTAGACAAGGGCGACTTTGTCGCTTTCATGGGCCCGAGCGGCTCGGGCAAGACCACGCTACTCAATCTCCTCGGCGGCCTGGACGTACCCTCTGCGGGCAGCATCACCGTTGACGGCGATGAAATCACGCATATGTCCGCCGGCAAGCTTACACACTGGCGCGCCCGCCACGTCGGTTTCATCTTTCAGATGTACAACCTTATTCCAGTGCTGACGGCGTTCCAGAATGTTGAACTTCCCCTGCTCTTGACGAAGCTTTCCAAGTCCGAACGCCGCAAGCATGTGGAAACCGCTCTGGGAGTCGTCGGCCTCTCCGACCGCATGAACCACTACCCGCGGCAGCTTTCCGGCGGACAGGAACAGCGCGTAACGATTGCTCGCGCCATCGTCTCCGATCCGACTTTCCTTCTCTGCGACGAGCCCACCGGAGACCTGGACCGCAAGAGCGCGGACGAAATCATGGCGCTGATTGATGAGCTGGTCGGCAAGTACAACAAGACCATCCTGATGGTGACGCACGACCCGGTGGTGGCCGGGCGAGCGCACACGACACTCCATCTGGAAAAAGGCGTGCTCATCGAAGGCGGAAAATCCAGACAGCCGGTAATGGCGGGAGGTGCAGTATGAAATACAGCAGACTCATCTTCGCCAATCTTTTTCGCAAGAAAGCCCGCCTCATTCTGACCATCGGCTCGTTTGCGGTAGCCCTGTTCCTTTTCACCTTCCTGGCAGTCGTGAAGAATGCCTTCAGTCGCGGCACGGAGCTCGCCGGCGCAGACCGGCTAGTGATTATCAACCGGGCGGGCCTCATTCAGACCATTCCGCTCGCGTATCGGGACAAGATTCTGGCCATCCAAGGCGTCAAGGCGCTTACGCACAACAATTGGTTCGGCGGCGTCTATCAAGATGAGAGGAACTTCTTCCCCCAGTTTGTGATCGACCCCGAAAATCAGCGCCAGGTCATGACCGAGATGAAGGTTCCCGACGACCAGTGGAAGAACTTCGTAAATGATCGTCAGGGCGCAGTCGTGGGGGCTGGACTCGCGAAACGGTTTGGCTGGAAGACAGGCGACCGCATTCCCCTAAAAAATGCGCTCTATGGCCCGACCAAAACGTGGGAATTCAACCTGGATGGCATTTACAAAAACGACCACCCGGGCGGCGATGAGAGTCAGTTCTGGCTGCAATGGAAATACTTCGACGAAAACGTTCCTTCGGTCATGAAAGGTTCGATCGGCTGGTACGTATTGAAGCTCGACACCCCGGACGATGCCGTGCGCGTGGCCAAAGCCATTGACACGGAGTTTGCGAACTCATCCACGGAAACCAAGACGGAGACGGAATCAGCCTTCCAGGCGGGTTTTGCCAAGCAACTTGGAAACATCGAATTCCTGATCCTGACTATCGGCGGCGTGGTCTTTTTCACGTTGCTGTTGGTCACGGGCAACACCATGGCCATTTCCGTCAGGGAACGAACCAGCGAGCTGGCGGTGCTGAAGGCGATTGGATTCACGGACCGCTTCGTGCTCTTTTTTGTGCTGGCGGAATCATTGGTGATTGCCTTGATCGGGGGACTGATCGGATTGGGCTTGGCGATACTGGCGATTCCGGCTGTCGGCGCTGCGCTCAATGGCCTGATGCCGCCATTGCTTCTGTCGGCCGTCATGTTGTTGATTGGACTGGGATTCGCTCTGCTGGTCGGAGCTGCCAGCGGATTGCTGCCGGGTCTCGGCGCCATGCGCTTGCGCGTGGTTGATGCGTTGAGGAGGGTCTGAAGTGGCCATCCCGGTCGTTTACAATTTGCGAAGTGTCAAAGCACGCTGGACTTCGGCCATCGTTGCGGTTCTCGGAATTGCCGGTACCGTGGGCGTCTTCGTGGCGATGTTGTCTCTCGCTCGCGGATTCAAGGCGACTCTGGTTTCTTCCGGCTCCGAAGACAACGCCATAATCATGCGCGCCGGGGCGACATCGGAAATGACCGGAGGCGTGGGCATCGATACAGTGAAAATTGTTCAAGACGCGCCGGGAATCGCGCGAGGCGCGGACGGGCCTTTGGTGACCGCTGAGGTTGTGATGGTGGCTCCGATTCCGCTGAAATCGACGGGGACGGACGCCAACGTACAGCTTCGAGGTGTTTCCAAGAATGTTCTGGAGATTCGCAACAAAGTCAAAATCGTGGAAGGCCGGATGTTCCAACCCGGCCTTACCGAAATCATCGTCGGTAAGAATGCGAACGTCTCCTACGAAGGACTCACGGTCGGCAATATCATCAGCCTCGGGAGTCTGAGATGGAAAGTTGTGGGAGTGTTCGACGCAGGGGGGAGCGCGTTTGATTCCGAAATCTGGGCGGATGGACACCTGCTTGGGCCCGCTTATAACCGGCCCGACACTTTTTTTCAGTCGGTTACGGTGCACTTGACGTCCCCGGATTCACTGCAGCAGCTCAAAGACTCGGTCACGTCGGATCCGCGGCTGAATGTGGATGTTTCGCGCGAGATTGACTACTACTCGAAGCAGTCGACGAGGCTGACTACTCTCATCACCGTGCTGGGACGACTGGTTGCCGGCATTATGGCGATTGGCGCAGTTTTTGGCGCGCTGAACACCATGTACTCGGCGGTTTCCGAACGCGGCCGGGAGATCGCCACGATGCGCGCGCTGGGGTTCGGTGGTCCATCTGTCGTTTTTTCGTTCGTGATTGAGGCGCTTTTGATTTCGTTTGTCGGTGGGTTGATTGGTTGCATCGCCGTACTCCCGCTGAACGGGTACACGACCGGCGCGATGAACCTGCAAACTTTTTCGCATTTGGCTTTTGCCTTCAAAATCACAACGGAACTGCTCATCAAAGGCGTCATCTTCGCGCTGTTTATGGGAGTTCTGGGAGGCCTCGCCCCGGCCATTCGTGCCGCGAGCCTGCCCATTTCGCACGCGCTCCGCGATCTGTAGCGAAGCCCGCGTCCGCCCAATCCCGCCGCGCTTGGGAAACCTGATCTCCCTTTCAGTGTCATTTTCGAAGCAGGGATTTACTCTTCCGCACGCCGTCCCTTGACGATTCGACGGCAGTGAATCTAGCCTAGGAAGAGAGGTGGTGGGCAGTCGTATGGGTGCCATGGCAAGACCGATCGCGGATAAGCGCCGCTGTGTATTCTGCGGCAAGCACATTGCGGCCCATCTGACACAGTGCCCGTTTTGCCGCGAAGCAGTTCCGCAAGTACAACTCTCTCGCCCGACAGGACCCGATGGCCGCCATCAGATTCGCCGCGGACTTCTTTACGTGCTCCTCGCGGGTGTCATTCATTATTTCGCCGCCGGCTACGCCGATCCCATTAAGATTCCACTGCCGGCCCCCATCCTTCCGCTCGTGACGCAATACGGCACGCCACTTCTTTTTCTCGGTGGCCTGGGACTGGCGTTCTACGGCGTCCTTCTTCGAATCAGACACTAACCTGCAGCCGCCCGATTGAGCTTTCCGGATACAGAAGCTAACTGTGATCCAACAAGAGAACCTGTTCGAACGGCCAGCTTGACTGATTGGAGTAGTACCGACTTATCGGAAGCGCGGTCTTGCTCTCCCGCTATGGCCTACTAGGGGAGAGGCCCGCATCTCCCAGCCTTGTCCAAAGATTTTCCACTTAGGAGTCACTATGAAAAGATCGATCTTGGTTGTGGCAGTGCTGATTTTAAGTGTTTCGATGTTCTCGACCGTAGGCGCGGAGCGCACAGCAGCGCAAGGCCCCGCAGGCGCGGGCGCATCCACCGCGTCGCAAGGAAGTTCGAAGTTGTCGGACTCGAAGAGCGGACATTCGCTTAACCCCATCAAGTGGGTGAAAAAAGACAAGGGTTCAAAAAACTCCGCCGACGCGAATGGCAGCCGAAGCGATGTTGAAAAGAAGCTAACGCCTAAGCTGCAGGCTCAGGGTGTCTTGCCGGCCAATGCGAACGCCACTGATGCGTGCGCGCCTTTCGTGGCACTAAACGAGTGTCTAGCGGTGCTACACGCCAGCCACAATCTGGGACTCGACTTCAATTGTTTGCGTTCCAGCGTGACGGGCGTGCTCACGAGCGCCGACGTTTCCGGCTGTAAGAGCGCCGGCGATAAAGCGCAGAGCTTGCATAAAGCGATTCATCTGCTGAATCCA
>MNDE01000184.1 GCA_001914785.1 Acidobacteria bacterium 13_2_20CM_57_17
TGGAATGGGAATCTCGCAGCACGTCGCAAGTGCAAGTAGTCACGCTGCTGCGCGAAGAATCGGGTGCTCTGACCGCTCGCGTCGAAGAGCTCGCGAAGCGTGCCGAGTCGCGTGCCACGCAGATTGCCGAATCCGAAGCGAAAATTGAGGTATTGCGCCGCTCCTCATCGGAAGCCGGCGAAAGCCTGCTGCGGCTGCACGGCGAGCAGAAGCAAGCCGAAGAAGCTCTCGTACATCAAACCGAATCGCTGCGGAAGCTCGAAGCGAGCGAGCATGACTTGCTGGAAACTTCCATGCGCGCGCGCGATGATGCTGAGCGGGCCGCTTTCGATCACGAATCTGCTACCGGCCAACTCAACGCGCTGAAACAAAACGCAGCCGACCTTCAGGCCAAGATCGCAGGATTCCGCGAGCAAGGCGACGCTCTGTCGAAAGAAGCGAGCACGCTCCGCGATTCTTTGGCGGGCGTTCGCGCGCGGCATTCCACGCTGACACAAATCTTGAATGACCGCTCCTACACAGCGGACGCCGTGCAGAAACTCTTTGCAGCTAACGAGCTCGGCGGCAGCAAGGCTTTTCGCGCCGTCGGTGTGTTGGCCGATTACGCGGAGGTCGAGGAGAAGCACGAGGCCGCCATCGAGCAATACCTGCGCGACGAGCTGGAATATGTCGTCGTCGAAACTTACGACCACGCGCGTGCCGGCGTTTCGATGCTGCGTGATGAAGTGGGTGGCCGGGCTACCTTTTTCGTGGACTCGCTCCGCAACCTGCGCCTTTCTTCCGAATACGAACCTATCGTGAATTTCCGCGCGGAGGATGGCGTCATTTCGCGACTCGACAAACTCGTGGAGTTCCGCGATCCGCTCGGCCCCGCGGCCAAACAGTTCCTGCCGCGGTTGCGCTCCGCGTATCTGACAGACAGCACATCAGCAGCGGAAAAACTGGCACGCGAAAACTCGCAATACGCTTTCGTTACGCCCGATGGCACTTGCTACCAGGGCCGCATGGTCACAGGAGGCCGCCCGGACGAAGTTGGTCCGCTCGGCATGAAGCGCGAATTGCGCGCGCTGGACGCGGAAGTCCTGCAGCTCGAACGCCAAATGAGCGAAAAGCAAGCAGCACTTGAGACTGCTGTCGCTGAGCTGCGCTCGACGGAACAGGCGCTCACGGAGATCGACGAAAAACAGCGCGAAGCAGAACGCGAAGCCATTTCCGCCATGCATCGCCATAGCCAGATCCAGAGCGAACTGGCCCGCCTCGGCCTGGAACTCACCCTATGCCAGAATGAGCTGGCGCGTGTCCGCCAGGAAGTGAAGAGTGCCCAGGAGCGCGCCGAACGAGCCAAGAACGAGCATGCCGCCGCCGCGCTGAGCCGCGCGGAAGCCGATGCCGAGAGCGCACGGCTTGCCGAGTCACTCGTGCAGCTTCGCGGGTCCATTCAAACGGAACAAAATGAGCTTGCCGCCGGCCGCGCCGCATTTGCTGCGCTAAACGAGCGCCTCATGGCCGCCGAAGCGCTCGCCGCCCGGCTGAACGAAGAACGCGCCGAACTCGAACGCCGCGAAGCCGCGCTTCAGCAACAGATGGCTTCCATCGGCGACGAAACATCAGCCCTCGTCAAGCAAAGCGAGGAGCTCTCCCTCCAGCTCGAAGGCCTACGGGGAGAAAAGCTGCGCCTGGAAGTCCGCCAGCGGGAGCTTGAGCACGAATGGGACGCCGCCCGCACGCGCGTTACACAGATGGAAGACCATCTCCGCATGGGACGCCAGTCGCTTCAGGAACTTCGCGAGCAGCGCAGCCACGCGGAAGTCGACCGCGCCAAGAATGACTCCGATCGTGAGCACTTGCGCGAGACGTGCATGAGCGAAGTGAACGCTCAGCCCGAGGACCTGATCGCCACGGAAGCCGCTTTCATGTCCGGCGAAGAGCTGGCTATTGCCGAAACAAATTACCGTGAAATGAAGCAGCGCATAGAGTCCATGGGTCCGGTCAACATGATGGCGCTCGAAGAGTTCAACGAGTGCGAGCAGCGCTTCACGTTCCTCACGCGCGAACGCGACGATCTGTTGCAGTCGATTGCGGACACGCAACAGGCCATCACCGAGCTCGACCTGGCCACCAAGGAAAAGTTCGAGCACGCGTTCCACGCCATCAACAAGAGCTTTTCCGAGGCCTTCCACACGATTTTCGGCGGTGGTATGGCGGAGATGCGCTTGACCGAGCCGGACAGCTCCGGCGACGCGGGCATCGACATTGTTGCTTCACCTCCGGGAAAGCGCTTGCAAAACGTGTTGCTCCTCTCCGGCGGCGAAAAGGCCATGACCGCGCTGGCGTTGCTCATCGCCATCTTCCGCTATCAGCCCAGCCCATTCTGCATCCTCGACGAAGTCGACGCGCCGCTCGATGAAGCCAACGTCGGGCGCTTTACGCGCCTGATCGCGGAGATGAGCGGCCAGACACAGTTCATCATCGTGACCCACAACCGCAAAACGATGGAGATGGGCAGCGTTCTTTATGGCGTAACAATGCAGGAGCCCGGCGTCTCGAAGCTCGTGAGCGTTCGCTGGGAAGAATCCGAAACCACGACCCAAAAACAGAAAGCAACTGCCGCTTCCGCAGCGTGAAATTATTCTGCATTGAACGTGCGGCTCAGCCTGGTTCCAAGCTAACGAGGAATCGTCGGAGTTTTGCTGTCCGCAAGTGAGCCCATGAGCCATTCAGCACAAGCTGCATAATTTTTTCTTATTTTGTTTTGCAGAAATTTTCCTCAGCGCGCCTTTGACTTCGCGTTGCGCTGCGCTAGAATGCTTCACACTTTGTCGGGGGAACTTTTTCTGTGTCGTCTGCTCCTGCCATGAGAGTTTTGAGGGAAACGCAATTCGCCGGCTTGACGCCTGCCGCGCGTGGCAAAGTCCGTGACATCTACGATCTCGGCGATAAACTGCTCATTGTCGCTACCGACCGGCTTTCGGCATTCGACATAATCCTTCCGACTCCTATTCCCGACAAAGGCCGCGTCCTGACACAGCTTTCGCTCTTCTGGTTCCGTTTACTGGAAGATGCCATTCCAAACCACGTCCTCGGCGCCACGGATTTCCCTCCGCCCTTCGACAAGTTCAAGGACGAACTCGCAGGCCGTTCCATGGTCGTGCGAAAAACCCAGCCGCTGCCGATCGAATGTGTCGTGCGCGGTTATGTCTCCGGCTCGGGCTGGAAGGATTATCGAACCACTGGAAAAATCTGCGGCATTCCGCTACCCACAGGTTTGAGCGAATCAGACCGCTTGCCGGAGCCCATCTTCACACCCGCAACAAAAGCCTTGTCCGGCCATGACGAAAACATTTCTTTTGATCGGGCTGCGTCTCTCGTTGGCAAGGAACTTGCCAAAAAAGTACGCGCCGTCAGCCTGGAAATCTACAGCCGCGCCGCCGCTTATGCTGAGCAGCGCGGCATCATCCTTGCCGATACGAAATTCGAGTTCGGCTTGCTCCACAACGAATTGATCTGGATCGACGAAGCCCTCACGCCTGATTCATCCCGCTTCTGGCCCGCCGCGCACTACAGTCCCCGCGGTCCTCAGGCTTCTTTCGACAAACAGTTTGTCCGCGACTATCTCGAGCGAATGCAGTGGCCGAAAACCCCGCCCGGCCCTGAACTTCCTCCTGAAGTCGTCGAGGCCACTCGTGCCAAATACCGGGAAGCCTATCGCATCCTGGCTGGGCGCGAACTGGATTAGTAAGCGGGCCCTCACACCATGAGTTTATGAGCGGAGCGTGCTGTCGTGAAAGACCAATTGGAAGGCCTTGTCAGTCAGATGGTAGAGCGGGGAATTCTTTTTGACGAAGCGGTCGGCGAATTCGAAAAACGCTTTATCAAGCGCGTTCTGGACCGCGCCAATGGTAACCAGTCCCGCGCGGCTGAAGTTTTGGGCATTCACCGCAATACGTTGAGCCGCAAAATCGATGAGTACAAGCTCGACTCCAACGGCCACCGCCGGCATGCGCGCTGACTAATCTCCGGCTTCTCTTAAACGAAACGGCTCCCTGACGATCACGGGGAGCCGTTTCACTTTTCGACTCTGAACTCAATACGACTAGCTTGGTTTTGCAGCCGGCTTTCTCGCTGCTGGTTTCCGTACCGGCGGCTTCTTCGGCGTGCCTTTCTCTTTCGGAATGTCCTCGGCCTTTACTTTAGCCTTGTCCCAATGCAAGAAGAATGCCGGTTCGGGATCGTAGGAAACAAGTGTGGCGGTAAAGTGAACGGCGCTGTCTTTTTTCACGCGCGCCGCTTCCGGCTGGCCCACGACCTTTACTTCCATGTTGGGGGTCGTGGCGGCGTCGAACTCCGCATCACTCGTGACGAAGGCGATCTTCAAAACGATCGCGTCTGTGCCAGGCACAACTTCGATGACTTTGCCCGGCACTTCGGGAAATTCCAGGCCGCAGGCTGCCAGCCAGGACAATTTGGCTTTGTCGCCACTCGCTTTCAGGTCGTTGACCACGGAAGCAATCGTCATGTCCTTTTGTGCAGCAGCGAGGTCTGTTGCGTTAGGCAGCGAATAGCTGCTTGGACGGTCTGCCGAGCTTGAGGCGAGTTGCAGGAGTTCATTCAACTCCGCATCCGTCAGGCTGTCGCACACTGTGCCGCCCTGATAGTTTGCAATGAGCTTACGCAAGTAGTCCTTCACCTTGGCAGCTTGTGCCTGTGTTGCGCCCTTGGCCGTCACAGCGCGTGCGATCGACCAGAATGCATCCATCTGTTGTGGCGGGTTCATGCACAGGTAAGCCTGCCCCAGACGATAGTTGAAGGTCAGATCATCCGGATTGAGCCCCAGCGCTGCCTTGTACCCTTTCACTGCGGAAGAACAATCTTTGGCATTCATTGCCGCCTGGGCCGCGATGCCGTTCAGCGTGAGTTGGGAGACCGTCTTCTGCTTCGCCCAAGCGTCGTCCGTCACGTTATCCGGCTTCTTGACTTCTTCGAAGGTCTTCAATGCGGCAGCCGCAGCGTCCTCTGCCGCCTTGGCGAGCGCGGCATCCTTGGAAGCGTTGGGACCCACGGCTGGATCAGAGATCATCGCGTAGTACGCCGTGGCATGCGAATAGTACGCATTGAACCGCGTAAGCGCGTCCACCTTGTCACCGAGGGCAGCCAGCTTGTCGGCGATTTCGATCATCTTCGAGTAGTTCTTCTGCGCGCTGTAGGCCTGGTAGTAGAGCGGATAGATATAGACAAGCAGGTCGGAATTTGGATACTTCGCTACAAAATCGTCCGCGCACTTGATCACAGCCACGGGAACCTTCTCCGCGGCGCAGGCTTGCTCGGCGTTGTACTCCGCCTGCGTATACTTTGGCCCCTTGGCCGCGGCGTCTTGGCCCGCTGCCGGCGCTTGCGCGAGAGCTCTCATGCTGGTAAGAACCAAGCAAAGGGCAGCGACTATCGCGAGTCCCGTCAACCTTCGTGTTGCGTTCATTCCCATGTCTCCTCGCTCCACTCCGAGCTTGAGTTTCTGCTTCCGGTGCACCCTGGAATGCTTCTGCCGGGAATCGCATTGTTTCGGAAAACCTTGGGATTATAGGGAAACCCGCACCTTATCTGCAAGACGTTCCCATTTGCTGACTTGATGACTTGAGGAAAATTTTCATTAAAGAAGACACCGACTGTTGTTTCCCTCAAGGCCACCAGGTGGCTCCCAAGTATTGCGGAAAACTCTAATGATAGGATGAGTGTCGCACAGAAAGAGTGGCCCGCGTACGAGGAAGAATTCTGATGGTTCGGACAAGCAAACCAAATCAAGACCCGGGCGAAAAGAAATCCCTGTCAGGCGCCGTGGCGCTCATCACCGGCGGAAGCCGCGGCATTGGCAGGGCCATCGCCCGCCAGCTTGCGGTACTGGGAGCGTCCGTCGCGATTTGCGGCCGGGACATAGCCGCGCTCGAGGAATCCGCGAGAGACGTCGCAGAATTCGGAGTGCCCGTTCATTCCCAAATTGCCGACGTCACAAGACCTGCAGACATCGCCAACCTAGTCTCCAAAACGGAAACCAAGCTGGGGCCCATCACCATCCTCGTCAACAACGCCGGCATCGGCCTCTTCGGCCCAGCCCACGAAAAGTCCGAGCCTGATTGGGATCGCGTGCTGGACACCAATCTCAAGAGCATCTTTCTCGTTTCCCGCGCCGTGGCACCTTCCATGATCCGCCGCGGCTCGGGCGACATTATCAACATCAGCTCGCTGGCCGGAAAAAACACCTTTGCCGGCGGCGGAATCTATTGCGCGTCCAAGTGGGGCGTCGTCGGGCTTTCCGGCTGCATGGCGGAAGATCTCCGCGAGCACGGCATTCGCGTCAGCGTGATTTGCCCGGGAAGCGTCGCCACGGAATTCTCGACGCGCGGCGCAAAGGACACCTCTAAGGCGTTGTCTCCGGAGGACGTCGCTCACGCAGTGGAAGCCGTCGTTACGCAAGGCCCGAGAAGCTTCCTGAGTGAGGTTCACCTTCGGCCTCTGCGGAAACCCTAAATGTAAATACAGCGAAGCCGGTGTTTTCCTCTTGACAATAATCGTTATAACGACTATTATGACGGCGTGGATTCGCGCTCCAAATCCTCCAGGTCACCTATCTCCCTGGAAAACCGCGTCTTCATCGCCCTTTTGCAATCTGCCGACGCCCTGACCCAGGAGGCGGAACATCTCGTCAAAGCCGCCGGTCTAACGGGCGCGCAATACAATGTTTTGCGCATTCTTCGCGGCGCCGAGCCTGAAGGCTTGGCCTGCAAGGGTATCGGTGACCGCATGATTTCTCACGACCCGGACATGACGCGCCTCCTCGATCGCATGGAAAAGCGCGGCCTGATCACCAGGGAGCGCCAGACTGACGACCGCCGCGTCGTGAAGACGCGCATCGCGCCGCAAGGACTCAGCCTTCTAAAAACCCTTGACCAGCCGATTCGCGACCTTCATAAACGCCAGTTCCGCCACATGTCCGCCGCGCGCCTGAAGATTCTTTTTGATCTGCTGGAAGAAGTCCGCAACCGCAAGCCTACGTAGCAGGCCTTCCGGAGCAAGTTCCGATCACCAATCAAATACAAAGAGGAGAAAAACATGGGCCACTATCTATCTCGAATCGCAGTAACCGCCGGACTCGTAGCCGCTCTTTCGCTGCCCGCCGGAGCAGCCACTGCCGAATGGAAGATTGATCCGCAGCATTCGTCCGCGCAATTTTCCGTCCGCCATTTGGCCATTTCTACCGTGCGCGGAGCTTTCAGCAAGGTTACCGGCACGGTCGTGCTGGACGATAAGGACATCACCAAGTCCACCGTCGACGTGACCATTGACGTATCCACCGTGGATACGCGCGAGCCTAACCGCGACAACGACCTGCGCAGCGACAAGTTCTTTGACGTCGCGCACTACCCCACCATGACTTTCAAGTCCAGGAAAGTCGAGCAGGTCGCCCCCGGTAAGCTCAAAGTCACAGGCGATCTCACCATTCGCGGTACCACCAAGGAAGTCGTGCTCGACGTGGACGGGCCGACACCTCCCGTGAAAGATCCCTGGGGCAATCAAAGGATCGCGGTAAACGCTTCTTCAAAAGTCAATCGCCAGGACTTTGGCGTGAAGTGGAACGCCACCATGGACAACGGCGGCGTGGTCGTCGGCGATGACGTCAATATCACCATCGACGCGGAAATGATCAAGCAAGCGCCAAAGTCGAGCAATTAACGGGCACCGCCACTAAGGTTTGGGGCAGGAGCGCTCGGTAACATGCACCGATCGCTCCCCCTGAATCATCAAATTAGAACGCTTCAAATGGAAGGAACCAACACATGAAGAAGCCGGCGCCAAGCGATTTCCCCGTTCACGAACTAATCCGCGAGCGTTGGAGTCCCCGGGCCTTCGCTGACAAGTCTGTTCCTCAAGGCGTTCTGCGCAGCATTTTCGAGGCTGCCCGCTGGGCGCCGTCCAGCTTCAACGAACAGCCCTGGGCGTTTATCGTGTCCACGAAAGACGACAAAGAAAATTTTGAGAAAATGCTGAGCATCCTCGTAGACTTCAACGTCCAGTGGGCTAAGAGCGCTCCTATACTGGCGCTTGCCGTCGCGAAACTGGCATTTGCTAATAACAACGCACCCAACCGCAACGCCCAATATGACACCGGCGCGGCAACAGCTCTTCTCTCCGTGGAAGCCACCGCGCGCGGCTTGGCGGTCCATCAGATGGCCGGATTTGACGCGGAAAAAGCCCGCCAGGCCTTTGGGATTCCCAAGGGATGGGAACCCATCGCCGCGCTCGCCATCGGTTACTCGGGCGATCCGGCTTCTTTGCCTGCGCCCTTAAAAGACCGGGAGATGGCGCCCAGGACACGCAAACCGATTGCCGAATTTGTCATGGCTGATCAGTGGGGGCATACTGCTCCTTTCGCAGCGAAATGAAGGAGATCATCGGCCCAGCCCAGCCATGCACCGTACGCTCGAATTCCTTCTCCATCACGGATATGTTTTGTTGCTCGGATGGGTTTTCGCCGAACAAATAGGGCTGCCGCTTCCTTCGATGCCGCTGTTGCTCGCTGCAGGGGCTCTCGCCGGCACTGGCCACTTGAATTTTCTAGCCTCACTCTTTTACGTCATCCTCGCTGCCGTAACGGCGGACTCCATCTGGTACCAGCTTGGCCGCAGCAAAGGCATCCGTATCCTCCAGCTTCTCTGCAAGATTTCGCTGGAGCCGGATTCCTGCGTCCGCCGCACCGAAGGCGTTTTTTCGAAGCAAGGCGCTCGGTCGCTCCTGCTTGCAAAGTTTTTGCCGGGCCTGAGCACCGTCGCCCCTCCGCTGGCCGGCATTTTTCACATGCGTCCGCGCCGCTTCCTGCTTTTTGACGCCGCGGGATCGCTCCTCTGGGCCGGCTCTTTCCTCGGCCTTGGCTACATTTTCAGCGGGGAGATTGAGCGCATAGCGGAGCATCTCGCCGCCCTTGGCGGCTGGCTTCTGGTGCTTCTGCTCGGCATCCTTGGCGCGTACATCACCTATAAGTTTGTCGCTCGCCAGCGTTTTCTGCGCGATCTGCGCATTTCTCGCATTACCGCGGATGAACTGAAACAAAAACTCGACGCCGCCGAAGAGCTGGTCATCGTTGACCTGCGCCACTCGGTTGACTTTGAAGCTGACCCGGAAACGATTCCCGGCGCCTTCCACATGGACTCCAAGGACTTGGAGGGGGACAACGATCGTTTGCCGCGCGACCGCGAAATCATTCTCTACTGTACTTGACCAAACGAAGCCACCAGCGCCCGTGTGGCGCTGCTCCTCAGAAAGAAAGGCATCACGCGGATTCGGCCGCTGCAGGGCGGTCTGGATGCCTGGCGCGAACGCGGCTACCCACTCGAAACCCCCAACGTCACTGCAGACACAAAATAAGACTTCTTTGTGTACTTCTACAGCCGCGGCAGCACAATCCCGCTCTGCGCCTGGTACTTCCCCTTCTTGTCTTTGTAACTCACTTCGCAATCTTCATCCGACTCGAAGAAAATCACTTGGCACAGCCCTTCATTCGCATAAATCTTCGCAGGCAGCGGCGTCGTGTTGCTGATTTCCAGCGTCACAAAACCTTCCCACTCCGGCTCGAACGGCGTCACGTTCACGATGATCCCGCATCGCGCGTACGTTGATTTGCCCACGCAGATCGTCAGAACGTTCCGCGGAATCCGGAAATATTCCACCGACCTCGCCAGCGCAAAGGAATTCGGCGGAATGATGCACACGTCGCCTTTGAACTCCACAAACGATTTCGGATCGAACCGCTTGGGGTCCACAATCGTCGAATTCACGTTCGTGAAAATCCGGAACTCGTCCGCCACGCGGATGTCGTAGCCGTACGACGACACTCCGTAACTGATCACTCCCTCTCGCACCTGCCGGTCGGTAAACGGCTCGATCATTTTTTGCTCCAGCGCTTTGCGCCGGATCCAGCGGTCTGGCTTGACAGCCATCCATTCCTCCCCAAGAAATGTAACTTCGATTTGTCTTTTCGATTTGTTGCTGCGCCAAATTGTTTCGGTCGCGCGCGGCAAAAGATGTTCAGTGTAGATTACCCCTCCCGTCTTGACAACCTAGGCCACACCCTCTAGCATCTGCCTCGGAAGCGCGGGAGGATTGCGTGATCAAGCTGGACATCGTAAATGCCGTCGTGGCCACGACGAACATCAGCCGCACCAAAGCCGAGCAGGCGGTCGAAACTGTTTTCGAATCGTTAAAGCAGGCTCTTGGCCGTGGCCAGCGCATCGAGCTCCGTCGCTTCGGTGTTTTCAGCGTGAAGCCGCGCAAGACCGGCATCGGCCGCAATCCCCGCACCGGTGAAGAAGTCAACATTCCGCCAGGCAAAGCTGTTCGCTTCAAACCCGGCAAAGAGCTTCAAGGTATCGACGAAAACAAGAAATAGGAATAGCCACTTTTCAGCCTCGTCTCCGCTATTTCAAGCAAACAACCTTTTCTCATTCGAAACTGGCGCGAACCCGCGCAGTTGTGCTGTACTGATTAGCGTCTGTCTCATAAATCAGGGGTCGGAGCTTTAGCCCCGACATTAAAAGCGCACTGCAATGGGCTTTAGCCCTTGAGGACAATCTCTTAGCTCCACAAACGAATTGTGAGATCGTTTCTGGTACGGATTTAATTACATTCACAAAACACTTCGTGAGCACGCCACCCCAAGAAAATTCTCCACCATCCATTCCTATCAACTTGGATTGGCGCGCCATTCCTTATAGCCAGTCACCTACGACTGTTCCTCCTCGCCCTTCGCTTAAATCGCTTTATCTTGCCGGTGTTCTTTTTCTCTTCACTCTTTGCACCTGCTTGGTTGCCGGCACTCAATTCGCTCTCGCCTACGCGCAAAATCAGGCCGTTTCTTTCGATGAGTTCCTGAGCGCCTTCACCCTTTTTTGCAAACACCCACCAGCTCTTGCCGCCGGCCTGCCTTTCGCCCTCACTTTGCTCACCATCCTGCTCGCCCATGAGCTCGGCCATTTCTTTGCCTGCCGTCATCATCACATTCGCGCCAGCTATCCTTTTTTCATTCCCTTTCCTTCGCTCATGGGCACCTTTGGCGCATTCATTTTGATTCGCTCCCCGATCCGCACCACTCGCGCACTCTTTGACGTCGGTGCCTCCGGTCCGCTCGTGGGATTCATTCTGGCGGTTCCCGCGCTCGCCTACGGCGTGCTCCACGCAAAAATTGTCCTCGGTCTGGATAACCTGCAAAAGGTCGACCTAGCCTTCGGAACCCCACTCCTGTTGCGACTCTTCGCTTCCGTCCTTCATCCAGGGGTTCGCCCCGGCATGCTCTTGCTGCATCCCGTTGGCCGCGCCGCCTGGGTTGGGCTCTTCGCTACTTCGCTCAACCTCTTGCCTGTCGCCCAGTTGGACGGCGGCCACATTCTGCGTTCCCTCAATGCTCGCCTTCATCATTACGTGTCTCTGCTTCTTCCCGTGGCTCTCCTCTCTCTCGGACTGTTCCGCTTCTGGGAAGGCTGGTACGTTTGGGGACTGCTTCTTCTCGGCATGCGTTTCCTTCGCGTCGCGCCCATTTACGATCCCACTCCGCTCGACCCGCTTCGCCGCTGGGCGGCGTTTTTTGCGCTTCTTGTCTTTCTCCTCTGTTTCATGCCCGCGCCCCTCTACTTTTCTCCAAATCCTCATTGACCGCGTTCAATCTCCGGTTATGATGCCTTCGGTCTGAACGCCGTCCGGCGTCAGTAAACTCATGCCCGAACTCGTCCGCACACTTCGCCTTCGCGATCTTCTTCTTCTTTTCATCGGCTCGGTCATTGGTTCCGGCATTTTTCGGACGCCCGGCCCCATTCTTCGCCAGGTTAACGGCTCCATTGGCCTGTCCCTCCTGGTTTGGGTTGCCGGAGGAGTCCTCTCCCTGCTCGGCGCGCTCACCTATGCGGAGCTTGCCGCCGCAAATCCCGAAGCCGGCGGCCTCTACTGCTACATTCGCGACGGCTTCGGCCGTCTTGCGGCCTTCCTTTATGGCTGGTGTCTTTTCTTGGTGATCGCCAGCGGTTCGGTCGCTGCCCTGGCGCGTGCTTTCAGCGAATACCTCGCAAGAGTGATTCCGATTTCTCCCGTAGAGCAGACCATCGCAGCCGTCCTCATGATCGGAGTCGTAACCGTCATAAATGTCTGGGGCACGCGTAAGAGTTCGGACCTGCAGAACTGGACCACCCTCGTCAAGATGGGCATCATCGTCATCCTCAGTGCCCTGCTGCTTGCTTTTGGCCACCATGCCCGCGACATTCCTTCCGCCTTCGGCGTCGTCCACCCAGGACTGGGCCTCTGGTCCAATTTCGGTCTGGCGATGATCGCGGTTCTTTGGGCTTATGAAGGCTGGCAATTCGGCACGTACAGCGCCGGCGAAGTCATTAATCCGAAAAAGGCCTTTCCGCGCGCTTTTCTGATGGGCTCCCTGATTCTCGTAGGGCTCTATCTCCTGGCCGTTGTCGCTTACCTGTTCGCCCTCGGCCCCGACGAAATGGCCATGAGCGAAACCATCGCCGCAACTTCTGTCACCGCTGTCCTCGGCTCATGGACGGGCAAAATCGTGGCGCTAACAATTCTGATTTCCACCTTCAGCGCCGCCAATAGCGTGATCCTCACCGCCCCCCGTGTTTTCTACGCCATGGCCAACGACAAACTCTTTTTCAAGAAACTCGCCGAAGTTCATCCGCGGTTCTTGACGCCGGCAGCGGCTATCATCGGACTCGGCATATGGTCGGCAGTTCTGGTGTGTGCCGGTGAGTTGGGCAGTTTCAGCGCATTGATCGGTGGGGTGATCTTTATCGGCTGGATCTTCTACGGCCTTGGTGCCGCCGCTATTTTCCCCTTTCGCCGCGCTTCGGCGGGCCGGCCAATTCCCTATCGCGTTCCCGGCTATCCCTGGACGCCTATGCTCTTCGTTCTCGCCGCTGCCGCCATCGTCGGTAATGCCATCTATCTCGCCTTCCGCGATCCTTCCCAATTCATGAACCTCGCCGCCGCCATCCTTCTGTTTCTTATTGGCCTTCCCGCCTACTTCTTCTGGCGCAAACGCGCCGCTGTTTGATTCACTCTTGCGGGTAAACCTCGGCCGCCATTTTCTGAACCGCTTCCCGCACTTGGCGGACGTGTTCGGCGCCTGAAGTGTTTGGCTCGAGTTTCAGATACGTATCCAGGCCTTGCAGTTGCGCACGATACTCGTGCTTTCGTCCATAAGCATCCGATAGCACTAAATAGGCTGGCCCAAAATTGGGATTTCGCAGTAGAGCTTCACGCGCGCTTCTTTCCGCCTCGTCCGCGTGATCGAGTCGCAGTTGCGCCATCCCCAGGATGACGTACCCGTCGGGTGAACTGCTGTCCAACTCCAGGCCCCTACGGACCGCCGTTTCCGCGTCCTCTGGTTTTCCCTGCAGGAAGAGTAGATACCCAATGCCAAAATCCGCCCAGGCGTACCTCCCGCCGCTCAAGTCAATGGCTTTCAGGAAAGCCTGCATGGCATCATCGAAGTGGCCTAGCGTGGTTTGCACCACACCCACGTGATAGTAAACCTCGTAGTATTCGGGGAACGCCTGAGCGGCCTTCGTGAAGTGGCCCAGACTCCCAGCCAAGTCTCTCATTCTCAGCCTTTGTACTCCCTTTTCATACTCGCTCCGCGCTTTTCCGGGAATGCTCAGCTCGCGCGCCGAGACGGTGTAACGGTTCTTCTCGGCCGGTGGCAAGTTCGACGAATTCAGGTAGAGCACCAGCTTCACGGCGGTGCCGTCCACCTGTGTGCTTGTTTGCGCTGGCTCGTAGCCTGGTTCATCAACGACGATCTCGTACGTGCTGGGAGGGAGGTTTCGCACTTTAAAGTGGCCTTCATAGTCCGTCAGGATGCTTCGGAAGATTCCCGCGGCGTGCGATTTCAGTTTCACCGCGACCTGGCTCGCGGGCCGATCGCCCGCTTTCAGGAGCACCGTGCCGGAAATGATTCCCTCTGTCCGCTCAGACGTGGAGGCTTGCGCCTTCGCCGTTGGCGCCCACGCAAACGCAGCCATGGTGACGAAAAGGTAGGAAAGAAATCCACCTGCAAGACACAACTTCTTTATGTTCTGCAATTTGCACAGCATCTCGACCTGCTGCGCACTTTTGAGGCGTTCCCTCAGGAGACTTGGCGGTTGTTGGGGTCAATTCGTACGGCCGCGAACAGCCACTTCCAACAGTCATTTCGGGCTGCGGTTGTGGTCTCGCTAGCGCGCATTGCACCATTTCCCCGGTACCAACCGTCGCGTGCGCGGACCTATGCCCTAATTCGTGCATTGCGCGTGCCACAATGCCCATCATTTCATCCGCTGTCATTCGCGCCGCCTAAAAATGCCCCGGCACACAGTTGTAGCGATAGTCTTACGCCGCCATCTTCTTTTTTTTCATCGCCGTGTCTCCGGTCACTTTTCCTCAGAAAATTTTTCTTGTAGCCATCTGAGCACTAGCCCACGGTCTGGGTTTCGGTGACACACCGCTTGAAAACCGTCTCAACACTGACACCGACCCGCCACTTTGACTCACTTTGAGATTGAAACACCCTCGCCGCGTGTTGCGTTTTCTTTCGGGGCCCACCTGTGCCTCAAGCGAAGTCGGATTTCCACCGTTAGGTCTATTGCAGCATGCGCAACTTTGCAGTAGAGTTACGGGCCTCAACCCGAGGCTCTCGCCTCGTACAGGAGGTCCCCGAATGAAAATCCGTCATGTCACGCTTCAAGACAAGTCTTCGATGAAACTCTCCCTCGATCAGCTCGATCAAGTAGCACAGGCTCTGCAAATCCAACTTGACCGTGATTTCACTCCCGTCTGGGGAGTTCACGCTCAGGTGCAGGCGCTTGATACGGGAGAAACTGTCCCGGCTCGCGCCTGGCCAATGACCATTCTCGATCAATCCAGCGCCGGTTTGGGCGTGCATCTGGACAATAACGGCAAGCCTTTCGCTGAAATTCAGGGTGGCAACGACTGGAGCATCACCGCCAGCCACGAGCTTCTTGAAATGCTCGTCGACCCGCTGGGCCACAAACTCATCCGTGATCCGGACATCGATCCCCAGTCCGATAAACATCAAGTCGAATACCTGGTCGAAGTCGGCGACCCTTGCGAAGTCTTTGCCTACCAAATCAACGGCATTTCCGTCTCGGATTTTATTACCCGGGATTTTTACAACACCAAAGCCCACGCGGGAACTCAGTTTGATTTCCTTGGCCGCCTGAACAAAGCGCTGGACGTTCCGGCGGGCTGCTACATCTCTTGGTTCGACCCGCAGGACGGCAAGTGGCACCAGAAGCAGACCGACGGGAGCTTTATCACCGCACGGCAGAAGGCGAACCTGGACAAGAGCCCGCGGGACGAGCGCGATGCCGCCTTCGGCGACGAAGACAATAAGCTGCGCCACGACCTGCAACGCATCCGCGCCAAGTATCGGCCTGGCGCAACCGCCAAGAAAACGGCTGGCACAACTTGATCCATCCTTAAGCGAACAGCAAGCCCTTTCGCGCCGTTGTTCTGCGGTGCGCCAGGCGGCAAGTTCTCCAGAGCATCCGGCGCTGGCACACCCCAGCGCCGGGCCCGCTCACCTTACATTCTTCTTGACTTTTCTTTAATCTATGTTATACTTTACTTGTAGATGCTTACGCCTTCCCAATAGAGAGCATCAACCCCCGTCTTCATCCCGATAACCGCCCTTTTCGGGTTTAACTCTTTTCCTTTGATGAAGTTAACATGTTGCTCCGCTGGGTAGTGGAATTTGCGGCCCTTTAGCATCAATCATTTAAGTGGAACCCATTTTGTAAGCCCTTTGTTTTGATATTCATCCATGTAATGGGGGGGTGGGGGGTTACAACAGGCTTAAAGGGTCCATATCAACCAACACCGCCGTATCGGGGATTTCGTTCGCCTCGCAATACGCTAACGCGCCGCTCAGCAATTTCGTCAGCACCGAACGCTTCGGCGACTTCAATAAGAACTGGAACCGGTGTTCTTTCTTCAATCGCGCCAGCGGCGCCGTGGCCGGTCCCAAAATGCGCACGCCTTTATCGTCGTGCGGCGAAAAATATTCTGAGAGTTGCCGCGACCAGCGGATGGTCTTCTCCAGGCTGGTATCGCGCACGATCACATTGGCCAGCGAAGTGAACGGCGGATACGCCATCATTCTCCGGAAGTGCAATTCGCGCTCGAAGAACGCGCCGTAATCCTGCTTCACCGCGTCCTGGATCGCGTAATGCTCGGGATAAAACGTCTGAATCAGCACGCGCCCCTTCAATTCGCCGCGCCCCGCGCGCCCGGCCACTTGCGTCAGCAACTGAAACGTGCGCTCCGCAGCGCGAAAATCCGGCAAGCTCAGCGATGAATCGGCGCTGATGACCCCAACCAGAGTGACCCGCTGAAAGTCGTGGCCTTTGGCAAGCATTTGCGTGCCGACAAGAATGTCCAGCGCCCCGCCCGCAAACGCGCCCAGCGTCTCTTGGTACTGCCGCTTCGTCCGCGCCGTGTCCCGGTCCAGCCGAGCGATGCGCGCGCCGGGGAATTCCTTGCGCAGCCGTTCTTCCAGGTGCTCCGAGCCTTCTCCAAAAAAATAAACGTACTTCGACTGACACTTCGGACAAACTTTCGGAATTGCTTGAATCGATCCGCAGTAATGACACTCCAAACGGTTACGCTGCTTGTGATGCGTCATCGAGATGCTGCAATTCACGCACTGTACCGAAGCTCCGCAGCTCCGGCACAGCACGGACCACGAATATCCGCGCCGGTTGATCAAAACGAGTGTTTGTGTTCCGTTCGCAAGGCACTCCTGAATTCCCGCGTGCAGAGCCGCGGAAATTGGGCTTGTCTGGTGCGTCTGCTGAAAATCTTCGCGCAGGTCAACGATTTCCACGGTCGCCAGCGATCGGTCCGCAACGCGCGAAGCGAGTGTCAGCAATTCGTATTTTCCTTCCCGCGCGTGATGATACGTTTCCATCGAAGGGGTCGCGGAACCCAGCAGCGCAAGCGCGCCTTCCATCTTCGCGCGCACGATGGCCACGTCGCGGCCGTGATAGCGCGGCGTCTCTTCCTGCTTGTAACTGTTTTCTTGTTCTTCATCGACGATGACAAGCCCGATATTTTCCAGCGGCGCAAATACCGCCGAGCGCGTCCCCACAACGACGCGCGCCTCGCCGTTGCGCACGCGCCACCATTCGCGCGCCCGTTCCACATCGCTCAGCGCCGAATGCAGTACCGCGACACCCTCGAAGCGCGCGCCAAACCAGGACCGGCACTGCCGCCCGATCCACAACGTCAGCGCGATCTCCGGCACCAGAACGAGCGCCGTTTTCCCGCGCGCCAGCGTTTCCTGCACAGCGCGCAAATACACTTCGGTCTTTCCGCTGCCGGTCACCCCATGGAGCAACTGCACCCCGAATTCGCCCAGTTTAAAGCGCGCGCGAATCGCTTTCAGCGCGCTCTCCTGCTCCGCATTCAATTCATGCGCGGGTGGCGTGAATCCCGCGTCAAACGGATCTTCCGCCGGATCAATGGGCTCCTCCCAACTCTCCAGCAATCCGTCGCGCAGCATTCGCTCGATGACCGCCCGCGTCACCTGCGCCAGTTTCATCAACTGCGCCAGTGGCAAAGGCCCTCGCTCCGTCTCCAGCAATTCGCGGACGCGCTCTTCCCTGCGCTTTCTCTGCGACGTCTGTGTCTCTGCGTTAAGATTCTCCTCGCTTTTTTCGGGCCTCGGCTCCGTGGCCGGCGAAAGATTATCTTTCCAGGCGATCACGCGCTGCGTCCTTAGGCTTCTTCCCTGCACCGTCTCTCGAATTTCAATGAGGCCGAGCCGTTGCAGCCGCTGCAACGCGGAAGCCTCAACACCGAGCTTTGCCGCCGGGCCGAGAGGCATCGTTCCTTTCCTTTCTTTCAACTTTGCGAGAAACGCCGCCTCCGAGGACGTGAGCCCATGCGACAATTCGCCGCCGCTCAAGCTGACCGCCGCATCACGCCCGGCATCTGTCAAAAGAATCTGCCGCTGCGATTTCAGTTCCCTCACCGGCGGCAGCATTGCACGGAAAACTTCGCCAACCGGCGCAAGGTAATACCCCGCGATCCAATGCGCCAGCTCGATCAACTTCGGTGTCAGTGCAGGAACAAAATCCAATACGCGGATTATTTCGCGGATTTTCGTTCCTGGCGGCGCGCTTTCCGCAAGCTCGACGACGACTCCGACCATTGATTTTTTGCGGAAAGGCACAAGCACGCGACTCCCCGGTTGCAACGTTCCTTGCAGCCATTCGGGCACAGCGTATGTGAATGTTGTGCGCAGCGGAACCGGCAGCGCGACGTTGCAAAATGGAGGAGTCATCCCGCCGTGTAGTGTATCAGCACGACGAAATCCCGAAGAAAGCGCGGGACAGTTGAAAGCTCGTTGAAGAAAGAAATTTAGCGGCTGATGAGAAAGATTCCCAGGAAAATAGTCGCGATTCCAATCCACTGCCAGCGCGAAACGTGCTCTCTCAGGAAAAAAGCCGCAAGCCCGACAGTGACCGCTCCGTACAGCGAGCCAAGAACACTGATCACGGCAACCTGTTCCAGCTTCATTCCGAGATTGCTGAGGACAAACGCGCCGGTATCGAAGACGCCCATGCCGAGGACCATCCAGCGCACCCCGCCGGGCGGAAGACGCACGGGCTGCTTGGAAACAAGAATCACGGCCGCAATGAGCAGCGTGCTGGTCAGGCGGATCATCCACACCGTTTGCACCGCGCCGACTCGTTCGATGATGCGAATTCCCAGCAGCCAAAACAGCATGGCAAAACCAACCGACGCGAAGATGGCCCAGCCTATTCCACGGCCGCTCCTGCGCATGGCCTCGGCATCGTTTTCGTCCGGTGTTTTTTCTCCGCCCGCAACAATCGCCACACCCGCCAAGGTGCAAATGATCCCCGCGATTCGCACTCCACTCACGCGCTCGCCGGTTATCCAGGAAAGCAGCAGTGTCAGAGCCGGATAGCTGGCCGAGAGCGGCGCCACCACGGCCATTTTTCCAATCTCAAACGCGCGGTAGAACCCGATCCCAGCCATGGCGTTGAAAAATCCAGCCAGAAAACCCCAGGCCCAAGGCTGCCATCCGGAACCATCCGCGAGATGCCCCCAGCCCCCGAGAAGGGGCAAGGAAATAGTCAGCGTTACAAACCCAATCAGCTGCATGTAAAGCATGGAACGGAGAGCGCCAATACGGTGCGTGGCAAAACGCGCAATGAAATCCGCGCCGCCCCACGTCAGCGCCGTCAGCAAGCCCAGCAGAATTCCCATGATGAGTTAGGAGGACTTGCCTTTCTTCACTTCGAGGCCGAGGACGGCCATGACTTTTTGGAGGTCTTTCCAGACTTCGCTCTTTGCGGGCGGATTGCGCAGCAAATAGGCGGGATGATACGTCGCCAGCAATTTTCTGCCGCGAAATTCCAGCCACTCTCCGCGAAACTGGGAAATCCCGCGGTTGGTCTGCAGCAAGGTTTTTGCGGCGACGGCGCCCAGGCAAACAATTACTTTGGGAGCGATGACGTCGATCTGGCGAAAAAGAAACGGCGAGCAAGTGCTGACTTCATCATCTTCCGGCTGGCGATTCTCCGGTGGACGGCATTTCACTACGTTGCAGATGTACACGTCTTTACGCTGCAAGCCCATGGCTTCGATCATCTGCGTCAGCAGTTTTCCGGCGCGCCCGACAAACGGCAAGCCTTGCGCGTCTTCATCAGCGCCCGGTCCTTCACCGACGAAAACGAGTTGCGCCTTGGGATTTCCGTCGCCAAAGACAATCTTGTGCCGCGTGCTGTGAAGCTTGCAGCGCGTGCATTCACCCAAATCTTCGCGGACCTTCACCAACGTGTCATCCACAATTTTGTCCGCGGCTTCGAAGAGCGACGGCCCCGCAGTCACCGGCAGGGCGATCTTCGGACTCACGGCCGACATAGGGGGCGCAAGTTTTTGCACTACGGGTTTTCCTGCGGGCTTGGGCAAAGTCTGTTCCTTCTGAAGCTCTGGGGTTGAGAAATGGGCCATCACGGCCTGTTCCAACTTCGGCTCGCTATGCCATACGGCAGTGGCGCCGCGGTCGCGATAGAAGAGTTGAATTCCGAGGTCATCGTAGAAATTCAGCCGGTCGGACAGTTTTTTCTGGAGAGTTTCGGAGATGCGCTCGGCCATGACGGGATCAATCGCCGGAGCGCTTCAATGCTGCTGCTCCGTGCAATACGCTTCGCAGGCGCACGACTTCATCCAAAACCCGCTGCGCCACTTCGCTTTTGTTCATTTTCGGGAGCGCCAGGTCGCGTCCATCACGGGAAAACAGCGTAACGATATTTGTGTCTTGATCGAATCCCGCGCCTTCGGCGGTGACGTCGTTGGCCACGATGAGGTCGGCATTCTTCGCCGTGAGTTTCTTGCGAGCATTCTCCGCGACGTGGTCGGTCTCTGCCGCAAAGCCCACGACTATTCTCTGGCCCTTGTTTTTCGCTACCTCGGACAGAATATCTGTGGTGGGCTCGAGAGAAATCGTCAGCGGCGCGTTCCCCTTCTTGATTTTTTCCACGTGCTGTTCCGTGGGACGATAATCCGCCACCGCGGCCGCAAGAATCGCAATGGAACTATCGGCAATCCGTTCCGCGACTGCATGGTGCATTTCTTTCGCGGTGCGTACGTCAATGCGCTCGACGCCAGCGGGGACTTCCAAATTCACTGGGCCGCTTACAAGAATGACCTTCGCGCCGCGAAACGTCGCCGCTTCGGCGACCGCATATCCCATCTTCCCGGAGGAGCGATTCGTGATGTAGCGAACCGGATCGAGGTCTTCGCAAGTCGGACCCGCGGTGATCAGGACTGTCTCTCCGTCCAAATCCCGCTGCGTTTTGAGCACTTCTCGAACGGCGGCGACAATGTCATCTTGTCCTGCGAGCCGTCCCGCCCCAATCATGCCGCAAGCGAGGTAGCCCTCGGCGGGGTCTACGACTCTTACGCCACGCGCGCGCAGCATCTCGACATTTTCCTGCGTGGCCGCGTGATTCCACATGTTCACGTTCATCGCTGGAGCAACCACGACCGGCGCTGTCGATGCCAGGTACAAAGTCGTCAGAAAGTCATCCGCGATCCCGCGCGCAAATTTAGCGATGATATCCGCCGTTGCCGGCGCGACAAGAAGCAGGTCCGTCCGCTGCGCCACAGCGATGTGTTCGATGGCGCTTTCGAGGTTTGCTTCCCCGCCGGAAGAATCACTGAATAAGTCAGTGATGACTTTCTGCCCACTCAACGCCGCAAAGGTCAGCGGCGTGACGAACTCGCGCGCCCCGCGCGTCATCACCACTTGCACGCTGAATCCGTCCTGCTGCAAGCGGCGCACGAGTTCCGCGGCTTTGTAAGCCGCCACTCCGCCGGTCACACCAAGCGTGATTCGCATCACGGCCTCTCGCGGCCCGCTACTTCCGCCGCTTGTTTCCTTCCTTGTCCACATCGATCGAGGACGGCTCGGTGAAGTCGTACTCGATCAGGCTGTGCTCCAGCTCTTCGCACGCGATCCGCGTGGCCTTCAGTGTTCTGGGGTTTTCGATCAGCGGTGGCGCGCCTGCCATAATCTGCCGGGCGCGCCTTGCCGCCAGCACTACGTACGCAAACTGGCTCTCCGGAGCTTTCGTCTGCACAGTCATCTCGGTCATTCCCTCCCAAACGATGCCAGAAGCTGTTCCACCCTCGCCCTCCGCCGCGCGCTCGTGCAGCGCAGGGCGATCACAATCGCCTGCACTTCGCGGCCCGCGCGTTCCACATCCTCATTTACCACGCAAAAATCGTAATACTTGCCAAACTGAGCGATTTCGTCGCGGGCCTTGGCAAGCCGCCGCGCAATTTCTTCTTCCGAATCCTGGCCGCGGTCGCGCAGCCTGCGCTCCAGCTCCTGGCGCGACGGCGGCAAAATAAAAATCGCGACGGACTCCGGAAGCTTTTGCTTTACTTGCGCCGCTCCTTGGACATCGATCTCCAGAACAAGGTCGAGTCCCTTTTTCCGCGATTCCTCCAGCCATTTCAATGGCGTGCCGTAAGAGTGTTTTCCGAAAACCCGGGCATACTCCAGGAATTCGCCGCGCGCGACCATGGCGTCGAATTCCGCTTCCGTCACAAAATCATAGCATTTCCCGCTAGCCTCGGTCGCGCGCCGCGCCCGTGTAGTACATGAGATCGAAGGCATGGTGCCGGGCAGCTCCAGGATTCGCTGCACCAAAGTCGATTTTCCCGATCCCGACGGCCCCGACACGATCAACACCAGTGGCGCGATCTCAGTCTGCGTGGTCATTCGATGTTCTGCACCTGCTCGCGCAATTTCTCGATCTCCGCTTTGATTTCCAGCGCCACTCCCGTGATCGCCAGCGCTTCGCTTTCCACGCCGGGCGTCTTGGAGAGCAAGGTGTTGGCCTCGCGATGCATCTCCTGCAAAAGAAAATCAAGTTTCTTCCCCAGCTCTCCGGCTCCATCCAGCAACTTGGTGAACTGCTGTAGGTGACTCTTCAGCCGGTCTAATTCTTCACTGATATCGCTGCGTTCCGCAAGCAGCGCCGCTTCCTGCGCGAGCCGCGCGGGCTCGATGCCGATTCCGCCGAGCAACTCTTTGAGCCTGCTTTCCAGCCGCCGCGCGAAAGCCGGGCGCAGCGTGGCCGCCAGCCCGCGCACCTGATCCACATAACCGCCGATGCGCGCCAGGCGATCTCGCAACTCCTCGACAAGGTGACGGCCTTCCGTCCGCCGCATATCATCCAGCTTTGCCAGCGCGTCACGCAAGCCGCTGTCCAGCAGTTTCCCAAGCCGCTCTTGCTCTTCTTCCGTCTCCGGCACGGAGGCGGCCACACCGGTAATCACTCCGGGCAATCGCAAGAGCGCGACGACGTCCATGTCGGTCGCCGCGCGCGTCTCCTGTCGCAGCGCTTCTGCCGCTTTCAGATAGGATTGCACCAGTTCTTTGTTCACCTGAACCGGCGCAGCTTTTCCGGGTTCGACACCGATGGTCACTTCCACATGGCCGCGGTGAATTTTTTCGCGCACAATCTGTCGGAGCCGCAAATCGTAGAGATCAAATCCCTCCGGCATGCGCAGCTTGAGGTCCAGGAACCTGTGGTTGACGCTTTTCACGCTTACGCGCACGGCCCAGCCATCCTGTTCGGCTCGCGCTTGCGCGTAGCCGGTCATAGAGAAACATTCGATTTTTTTCGTTGCCGGGGTCGTTTGGCTCATAAAGAGTTCGATGCGTCATTCAACTTTGCCGGTGCGGCCTGCGCGAGCATGTCGTCATCGGCGAACTGCAAATCGTGAAGGCGCGCGTAGATTCCACCGCGGGCCATCAATTCCGTGTGCGTTCCGCTTTCACGGATTTCTCCGTCTTCCAAAACGAGAATCTTGTCCGCGCGGCGGATGGTGGCGAGGCGATGCGCGATGACGAGAGTCGTTCGGCCAACCATGAGGTTGGCAAGCGCCTTCTGGACGAACATCTCGGACTCCGCATCCAGTTCGGAGGTGGCTTCGTCCAGGATGAGAATGGGCGAATCCTTCAAAATCGCGCGCGCGATGGCGATGCGCTGCCGCTGTCCACCACTTAAACGTGTGCCGCGTTCGCCAATCACAGTGTCATAACCTTGCGGCAGCTCGATGATGAAATCGTGGGCCAACGCGGCTTGCGCGGCGGCAATGATTTTTTCCTTGGGAATATTGGCCAGGCCGTAGCAGATGTTGTTGCGAACGGTGTCGTGAAACAGGATGTTCTCCTGCGTCACCATGGCGATCTGGCCGCGCAAAGAGCGAAGCTTGGCTTCGCGGACATCGCGGCCATCCATGCGAATGGCACCGGAAGTGACATCATAAAAACGGGGCAAGAGATTGACGAGCGTGGTCTTGCCCGCGCCGCTTGAACCGACAAAAGCGACCAGTTCGCCTTTGCGGGCGCTGAATCGAACATTGCGCAAGACGGGAGTGGAATCGTAAGAGAAACCGACGTCTTCAAAGCGAATCTCACGGGAGAAAGCAGGAAGTTCGAGGGCTCCGGGAATGTCCTGGCGTTCTTCCGCGAGGTCGAGGTAGGAAAAGACCTGCGCGGTGGCCCCCTGCGCCTGCTGGAACTGCTGATAGACCGCGCCGATTCGTTTGACGGGCTCGTAGGATTTGAAGAGCGCGTAAACAAAGGTGATGAACATCCCCGTGGTCATCAACTTCAGCTTGATTCGATCGCGGGCGTACAGCAGTAGCAAAGAGATGATAATCGGCTGAAGCAAATCCATCAGCGGCGATGTGGCCACTTGCGCGCGGACCCAGCGCATGGTCTCGCGCAAAAGCCGTTTTGAAGCCGCCTGGAAATTCCCGATTTCGAAATCTTCCATGCCAAAGGCTTTTACGATGCGGTTGCCGCCGACGGTCTCCTGAAGAATCTGAGTAAGTTCGCCAAGGCGGGTTTGGCTGGTCTCCACCGAGTGGCGGATGCGGCGGCCCAGTTTGCCGATGGGCCAGATCGTCAAAGGAAGAAAGACGGCGCAGGCAAGCGTCATCCTCCAATCGATGTGCAGCAAGATGGACAAAAAGACGGGAAACAGGAAGGCCTGGCGAAACAACTCAGCAAGGTACTCGGAAATCGCCAGGCGGGCGCGCTCCACATCGTTGATGACTGCGGAGAATATTCTCCCCGCGGATTGCTGCTGAAAAAATCCAATCGGCTGGCGGATGATCTTGGCGTAGACGCCGTTCCGCAAATCGGTGATGGCGCGGTGCCCCACATATTGAATCAAACCCACACCGCCAAACTCGCACAAAGACTTGAACGCGAAGAGCACGAGCAAGGAAATGGAAACCACGGGCCAGACGTTGTGAATCCTGTGTGGGAAAAGATGGTTCACGTAAAGCGGGGGGCCACCGAAGGGCACCTTGAAGAGCAAGATGTTCGAGTCGCTGCTGGTGGGATTGAGAACGCGATCAAAAATGGGCACGATCAGCAGAGTCACTGCGCCTTCGGCAAGCGCGACAAACGCCAGCAACACCACGCCCGCTGAAAGCCGGAGCGAGTACGGCCGCACGTAACTGAGCAATCGCTTCCATTGTGGTGTCAACAACAAGGCCACGCTGCGGGCTCCCTGATTTGTCCACTTGGTACGCTATTCGCCGCGTTGCGGCGTGTCAAGTTTCCGCCGACCCCGCTAGCGGGCCTATTTCCGATGTCCTACTAAGCGGGACTTGGCCAATCGAACGTGCCTAGCCAAGAAGTAACCCAGCTAAAATCACGCCGACGCGATTCTGTCAGCGAAGAGGGCTTGAGGAAACGTCTGCCACCCCTAAACAAACCCTTCGCGCTGGCGAGAACGAGCCGCTCAGCAAGAAGGTCGGACACAAAGAGCGACGCCTCTTCGATTGCGGCTACCTCTCGCCCCTCTGCGAGCACAATGAGCACCTCGAAAGGGCTGCCGCGCTTGGCGGTAATGTGATATTCGATCTGAATGTCTCCGTCGTGGCGCAGGAGGACGCTCAGGCGCTGAGCGGCGGGACGTAGGGGCGACCGCACTTCGATCCAATACTGTGATCCGTCGGAAGGCCCCGGTGATCCCCCCCGAGTCCATTCGCGAGACTCTGGAATCGCACGAAACAGAGCGTCATCGAGGAGACGGATTCTATCTTCTTGCTTGATCATTGCATTCCTGGCTTCGGCCCCAACTCCTGCTGGCTAGCACTAGAGGCTGTCGGCTTACTTTTCGATATCGCGGTGAATGACTTTGGCGGAAAACCCGCGCTTCACGAGCGATTCCTTCACCGACTCCGCGAGCATGACGGAGCGATGCTTCCCGCCCGTGCAGCCAAACGCGATGGTCAGATAACTTTTCCCCTCGCGGATGTAATGCGGAATCAAATAGGTGAGCAAGCCTTCGATGCGCCGCAGGAATTCGCCGGTCTGGGGGAACGACCGGATGTATTTGCGCACCTTGGGGTCTTGGCCCGTGAAGGGACGCAGCCGCGGAACGAAATGCGGGTTGGGCAGAAATCGCACGTCGAGAACCAGGTCGGCGTCCGACGGCACTCCATAGCGGTAGCCAAAGCTCACGACTGAAACCAGCATCGGGCGTTTGTCCGGATTCTTGAACCGCTCGGTGACGAAGTGGCGCAACTCATGCACGTTAAATTGTGTAGTTTCGATGACCACATCCGCGAGCTTGCGGATGGGCGCCATCAGCGCGCGTTCGTGCAGCAAACTTTCCCGGACGGAAAAATTCTTTCCGAGCGGATGCGGGCGGCGGGTTTCGCTATAACGCCGCAGGAGGGCATCCTCGTTCGCTTCGATGAAAACAAGCGTGATGGGATGATTCTTTTTGAGGTGTTTCAAAAGCGGCGGCAATTTCTGAAGTTGCAGGCCCTCGCGCGCATCCACCAGCAAAGCAGCGCGAGCGAAGTCCCCTTCGCCGGCGGCGTGCAACTCCGCAAAAATGGGGATGAGCTCCACGGGAAGATTATCCACGCAGTAGAAGCCCATGTCTTCGAAGGCGTGGAGGACCGTGCTTTTTCCAGAACCGGAAAGGCCGGTGAGGATCACGAGTTGCCTGGCGTCGTGTCGCGCTTGCGGCTTCACGGGGCGAGCCGCTCAGCTCTTTTCCCGGCGTTGGTGGGTGCTGGGAATTCTCATGTCTTCGCGGTATTTCGCGACAGTGCGGCGAGTGACGTGGATGCCGGCGTCATCCAGCTTCTTGGCAATCTGTTCGTCGGTCAGCGGATGCGCGGCGTCTTCCTCTTCAATCATTTTCTTGACGAGGCGCTTGAGCGTCAGCAGGGACATCCCGCCGCCTTCCGGCCCGTTCACGGACTCGCTGAAAAACGAGCGCAGCTCCAGCACGCCTTGCGGCGTGTGCGCGTACTTGCTGGCCACCGCGCGGCTCACCGTGGAGGGATGCACGCCAACTTCTTCCGCGACTTCCTTGATCATCATGGGTTTCAGCGCGTCCTGGCCGTGATCGAGGAATTCGCCCTGGCGCGCGATGATGGACTGGCAGACGCGCAGGATGGTGTGCTTGCGCTGCTCGATGTTCTTCATCAACTGCACGGCGGCGGTGAAACGTTCCTTCACGTAGTTGCGCACGTCGCGGTCGGCGGCATCTTTAACCAGCAGACGGCGGTAGGTGGGGCTCAGCCGAAGTTGCGGCATGTCGTCTTCATTCAGGAAGGCTTGCCACTGATCATCGACTTTGCGGAAGTACACGTCCGGCTCGACGAGGCGGGGCTCCGTTTTGTTGTAGCGCAGGCCGGGCCGAGGATCGAGCTTCTTGATGACGTCCAGCGTACGCTTCAGTACTTCCAGCGGGCGGTTCAGCGCCCGGGAGATTTCTTTCAACTGGTTCGATTGCACTTGCTTGAGGTGTTCGGAAACGATCTGCTGAGCCAGGGTGTTCTGCGGATCAAACGCTTTCAATTGCCGGAGCAAGCATTCGCGCAAATCCCGGGTGCCCACTCCGATGGGGTCGAAGTCCTGCACTACGGCAAGGGCATCCTCAAGATCATCCTGCGAATACTTCCCGTTCTGCGTCAGCTCTTCCTGGGAAGCCGTCAGATAGCCGTTCTCGTCCAGATTGCCAATGATGCTGTCTGCAATCTCCTTCACCGTGTCCGAACAAATCGTTACGCTCAGTTGCCACTGGAGATGGTCGCTCAACCCGCTCGGCGAGGAGAGGAACTTTTCGAAGGAGGGCCGCTCGGAAACCTCGCGCTCCTGCGATTGCCCGCCGTCGCCGCCGGTATCCAGGTATTGGTTGAAGAACGTTCCGACATCGAACTCGTCAAAAGGATTTGCTTCAGGCTTCTCTGGAACTTTTTCGGTTTCTGCTTTCAGGAAGGTCTCGTCGCTGTAGTTGTCGGTTTGGGTGGGTTCCTCGCTCTGCTCTTCAAGGACAGGATTGGCAATCATCTCCTGGTTGATCATTTCGCGCAGCTCGAGGCGGTTCAGCGCGAGGACGCTCACCATCTGCACGAGACCGGGCGTCAGAATCTGCTTCTGCGCCACGCGGAGATTGAGTTTGAGTCCTTGCCAGGCCATGGATGGTCCCGTGTTCCTTGTTCTAATCCTAGTTTAGGCGGAAATGATCGCCCAGATAGACGCGCCGGACTTCCGCATCGTTGCTTAATTCGTCCGGGCGGCCCTTCCGGAATATTCTGCCACTTTTCAGGATGTATGCGCGATCCGTGACGCTGAGAGTTTCCCGGACGTTATGATCCGTAATTAGCACGCCAATTCCCGATGTCGCTAGTTCGCGAATAATTTCCTGCAGATCCTTGACGGTTAGAGGGTCGATTCCCGAAAAAGGTTCGTCGAGAAGAATAAACGAAGGCTGCAGTGTAAGAGAGCGAGCGATTTCCAGCCGGCGGCGCTCTCCGCCGGAGAGCGTATATGCCTTGCTGGTCCTCACCGTTTCCAAGCCCATTTGCACCAGGAGCTCCTCGAGCCGGTCGCGCTGCTGTTCCGGGGTTAACGGAAGGGTTTCCAGCACCGCGAGCAGATTCGCTTCGCTGGTCAATTGGCGAAAGACCGAGGGTTCCTGAGGAAGGTAACTAATGCCACTGCGAGCCCGGAGGTACATGGGGAGGTCCGTGATTTCGTCGTCGTTCAGGAGTACGCGGCCGGAGTCGGGCCGGGCGAGACCTACCAGTATGTAAAACGTCGTCGTCTTGCCTGCGCCATTGGGGCCGAGCAGCCCGACGACTTCACCCTGTCCAATCTCCAGTTCAACGTCATCAACAACCTTACGGCCACGGTACGACTTGCTTAGATCGACGGCCTGGAGCTTCAGCATACCTCTCACGGGCGGCCGCGGAGCAGTGGGGTCACTTCTCGACTCGGTGCTTCGTCAACGTCCGCGATCCATTCTCTGAGTCGACGATGATCGTATCATCCGCTAAAAAGAAGGTCAATTGACGGCCGGTGGTGGTTCCTTCCGCAGCGTCATAAATCGTGGGATTTCCGCCGCTCATTATGAATTTTCCGTCTGTGGCGCTGTACTCGCCGCGTTCCGCTGTGGCTTTCCTGGACCCTTGTTCCACGATCACTCCGCCCGTGCCGATAGCCCGGGCAATCTGCTGGGCTCCAGGTGGTGGATTTGCCGTAAGAGAATTAGTCGCGGAATTCGAGTTGGGCTTCTCGGCGCGCGTAAAATATAGATCTACGACGGCGGCGCGCATTTTTTGCTCGGCCGATTGCGCCACTACGTTTTTCTCCAGGTGCGCGCGGCTCTCCGCGTCATGGTAGGACAGCGTCCCCGCCGCTACATGCCACAGTCTCGCCTTCCTCGGCCCGGCTTGCACGGCAATCGCCTGAGGCGCCGATGGACCGGCGGCCTGGGGAAATACGGCGCGAACATTTCCGGTGGCATTCATGACCCGCGCTTCACGCAATAGCTCGATGGAATCTGCTTCCATCACCGAATCGCCCTGCCACAAACGCGCATGGCCGGTGTACAGGGCCCTGCCCGTCTTGGCATTCGCCTGCATGGCGTCCGCGGAGATATTTGCCGGAGCCGGGGCAAGCTGTGCGCCGCTTCCCTTAGCCGAAAAGTCCGTCGAGCGAACGCCGCCCTCGGCACGAATCTCTCCGGTAGTTTGCGCAAAGGTGATTCGCGGCGCTTGCGTCTCTGTATTTGCGTCGCGCGCGAGCGCTTTTCCTGTTAGCAAAGCCGTTTGCGTTGCCCGAACAAACGTCGCGTGGTCCGCTTGGCCTCTCCGGTCGGCTTCCTTCAGTCTTACATTTCCCTGCAGATCCATCTGCGACCATCCACTGCTTGCCAGCAGTTGTGCCACTCCGGACTGCGCGGTCGCCGTTTGCACGGGTTTGCCGCTCATGGCTCGTTCCGTCAAAACATTGCCGGTGGCTACCAACCGCCTGGCCTTACCCTCATCCCCGAATTCCATTTCGAGCTTATCCGCCTGCAGTTTTGTGCGCGCAACCTCGCTGCTGGTAGCAGGTCCGGATGCCGCGCGCTGCACCTCCGCATCCGTCCATCCGATACTTCCCGCTCCCAAAGTCTCCGCTCGTTTGAGCTTGCAGCTCTCGCCTTTTTTGCCATCGGCGAATTCCACGAGCAATTCGCTCGTTTCCAGCATTCTCGATTCCCCGGTCGCGCCTGCCTGCGTCTTCAACTCGACGCCGCCTTTCAAATTCATTTCTTTCGGTTGGTTTACCTTTGGCCACAGTTCCATCGCTCCGCGCTCCGCACGGAAGTCATCCATCTCTTTTCCTGTGCGCCGCGAACCGCGAACGTTTCCTGCTCCCTCGATTTTCGTAAGCCATCCCCCGGGTGCGAAATGTGCCGTGATTGTCTCCGCACTCAGATTGGTCGAATCGTCTGCGCCTTGGGATTCCAGTTCAGGGTTCTTCTTATCCGGTCCCGGCGTAACCATCATTTTCTCGGCGCGAAATGCGGCGTCGAGCGTGAGCGTCAGCTTTCCTGCTCGCAAATGCGCCGAGCGAGTTTCCGCTTCCACCGGTCCGTACAGCTGCATCGTTCGGGACTCCCTTTCAAAATCGAGGCTCTTCCCTTTCACGCGAACAGGATCTTTCGCACCTCCGCTCGCCGTCTTTTTCCCCGCGACAGCTTTTTCCGGCGCCATGAGGGAGAACTGCACGTTTCCCAGCAACCGCACGGTCCCTTCTTCAGAGTGATACTCAACCCCCAGGGCTTCCCCGATGCCATTCGGAAAGACAAACTTAACCGGTTGGTCCGTTCGCGCCATTCCATTGGCGCGGTTAAACACCACGCCGCGGGTTTCCACGTGTACGGTCTGCGCCGCTCTTACATCCGGATTTTTTGCCGCCCGCTCGGATTCCGCCCAGCTTTCCAGGTCAAACTGCACTTCGCCACCGCATGCGATGCTTCCGCCTTCTTTTTCGTATTGGCAGCTTTGCGTATGAATCGTGTCGTGCCGCTCTCCCTTTTTCCCGAAGATGGTGATCTTCACATCCTCCAGCAAACTGGCGCCTTTATCCTTGAAATCGGTGGCCTTCGAGGCTTCCACCGTGAAAATCTTTTGATTTCCGTCCATCTTGGAAAAAGTGAGGCCGTTCGAGCTGCGCGTTACATCCTTAGGAGCCGGCGGCGGCGCTTTTTGCTGCTCCCGGTAAGCGACCCACTTGCGTTCGAGATACACGCCTATTGTCAGGCTTGCCAGCAGAAATGCTGCCAACGCCGACCAGCGCGCGTACTTCGCCGCTTCGCTTCTCTTCATGTCTTCAGTTAAGCAAAATTTCGACGGAGTGTATAGAAGAGGGAATATTCGTTTAGAGGTTCGTTAGCCGAAGGCAGTGATTACCCGGCGGATTCAGCGGTCGCCACGTTCGGCAAAATTCCGATATTCGCCGCAGCGACGCTGTCGCGCTTCGTATTCTTGACCAGGTACATGGCCTCGTCGGCAAGGTGCAGCAAGCCCTCCTTGGTCCGGGAGTCTACGGGGTACGATGCCACACCCACGCTGGGCGTCAGCTTGATGTTCAATCCTTCCGGCACCAGCCAGGTGCCCTCGCGCACCAATTTGTGCAAACGTCGCGCCACGTTCAACGCGTTCTCCTTCGAAGTTTGCGGCAGCAGGATCACAAACTCATCGCCGCCATAACGGAACGCGAAATCAATCAGCCGGCAATGCTCCTTCAAGGCATTCCCGATTTCGGCAAGCAGCCGCGAGCCCACCAGGTGCCCATGAGTATCATTCACCTGCTTGAAGTGGTCGAGGTCAATGAAAACAATTGAAAATTCGTAATTGTAGCGCTGCGAGCGGTAAATCTCCGTCTCAAGAATAAAGCCCATGTGCCGCGCGTTATAGAGCGACGTGCAATCGTCGGTGATGGTCAGCTCGTGAATCTTCTTAACGTGCCGCGCATTTTCCAGCGCAATCGCCGCAAAATCCGAAAGCGCTTCAAGTAGCTTCAGGTCGCGCGGATCGAATCCATCCGGACCCATGCAATTAATCAGCTCGATGACCCCGAGGCAAGTGTCGCGGAATCTCACCGGCACAGCTACGATCGACTGCGTCTCGGTCTTGGTTTTCTCGTCCACCTTTGCAAAAAAGCGCGTGTCCTTCGTTGTATCGGGCACCACCACGGTCTCGCCATGCTGCGCGACCCAGCCCGCGATGCCTTGCCCCATCTTGATGCGCACGTCTTTTAGCGCCTGTGAAGCTTTTCCTACTGCCAGCTCAAAGTACAATTCCTGCTTGGCCTCATCCAGCAGAAGTAGGGACCAGTTGTCTGGGCGCAGGAATTCGTCGATCTTCTCCATAATCGTGCGGAGAACCTGGTCGAGCTGCAGCGAAGACGTCAGCGCCTTCCCCAACTCCTGGAAGACGGCAATCTCTCCCTTTACGCGTTGGTCGGAAGGCACCGCAGGATTGCGGCGCCGTTCCACGGCCGGAAACTGATTCACATCCTCCACTCGGTCTTTTCCTCTCGCATACGAATAAGCCCGCTAAATGCTCGCGCCGCGTCACTAGGGATCGTACTGGCGCGAAGAAACACAAATCCGCGGGATTCTCGCGCACGTCCGCGAACCTCTGCCAGTATAGGCCCGCCGCAAAAAGGTACGCAACCCGGTCGTGGTACAGGTGTGGCTACGTCGCCATCCTGACCTGGTACGGCAGACAATGCTGAGTTCAGACAGAATAATGGAGGGTCTACTTGGCTGGCCACTGGAAGCACACGCTATATCCGTCAGGATCGTGGAGATACAGCTGCTTCATGCCATAGTGCGCGATCTCGGGCTCTTTCAAAGCAAGGCCGCGCTCGGACAGGTAAACGTACGCCGCAGCTACATCCGGACATCCGAAGTAGAGGCAAGTATCGTGGTGCGCAACAATGCGAGCGGGATCAGGAGCCGGGGGTCGCTCGTCTTTTTGCACGCCGTGTTCAGCATCAACTCCACGCCTTTGAGCCGCAGCAACGCCCAATCGAAGTGTTCTCCCTGAGGCTTGGACGTAGTCACCACGTCGAACCCCAGCACATCGCGGTAGAACGCGATGGACGCAGGCATGTCAAACACTTGCAGCAGCGGAGCCATCCCTCGTATCTCAATGCCCATATCATCCTCCGGTCGCATTCTAACGCCGTCGTTGTGCTTTCCTCGCTGTTTGACAGCGTTGGATTGCTCCGCCTATAGTGCGGTTCAGGGATCCCGAGTCGTTTTTGCACGAGCGCCCGCCGCGTCAGCCGCTTTGCGGCTGCACTTGAAATTGACCTCTTTGCGGTTGCACGTGAAATTGTCCGCTCTGCTTGGATCGTCAAGGATTGGTTCTGGTTCATGGCCAAGGGAAATTTTGGTGAACGTCTGAAGCGCGAGCGCGAACTGCGCGAAGTTTCCATGGAGGAACTCACCAAGGCTACGCGCATCAGCACCCGTTTTGTCCAAGCCCTCGAAAATGAAGATTGGGCCAAGCTGCCCGGCGGCGTCTTTGGGCACGGCTTTGTGCGCACCATTGCGCGTTACCTGGGCCTCAATGAAGAAGCGCTTCTGGGCGAGTATGACTCGGCCCGGGCGGAACATTTACCCCCGCCCTCTCCCAAGACCGAGGAACGCATTCCTTCCCCGCCGAAGTGGCTCCCGGCTGCGGCCGCGCTCGTCGTGCTTCTCCTGGTCATCGGATTCTTCCTCACGGTCCGTTACGTCTGGCACCGCTACGCGGCACATCGCACCGAAAAAGAATCCTCCACCGCTTCCCTTTCAGCACAGCCGCAATCCGGCTCCGCCGTGGCGGGCACAACGGAGCAGTCTTCCACCTCGGCCCTTCTCGATCTTTCTGTCTCCACTTTCGCCGCCACCCACGTTCGCATAATCGCCGATAACAAACTTGTTTTCGACGCTGAGTTGCCTGCATGGAAGAATCGTCACTTTTCAGCCCATCAACAATTCGAGGTGACTGCCGGGGACTCTACGGCGGTGTTGCTGCAATTGAACGGCAAAGCCATGCCGCCGCTTGGCGCGCCCGGTGCCTCCGGTACAATGGTGCTAAGTCAGAAGGACTTGAGGCCGTAATCCAGTGGAAGCTCTGAGCCCTGAAGTTCTCGAAGATCTGCGCCACGGCCGCGCGACGCGCGAACGAAAGATGGCCGTGTGCACCGGAGGCGCCCATCTCTCGCCCGCGGATCGCGCGGAGATTCTTGCGGTTCTCGCAGGTGACGCCGACGAAATGGTCGCCTCTCGCGCGCAGGATGCGATTCTCTCGCAACCCATCGAATCCTTCGTGGAGGCGCTTAAACGGGAGCAGGCTATCCCCCCGCTTTTCTCTTACGCAGCAAGGAATCTCGCGGACAAGCCTGGCGTCTGTGACGCCATGGTGCAGAACAAAAACTGTTCGGCAGAATACCTCGTGCCTATTGTTCGCCACCTGTCGACGCTGGGCATCCAGGCGCTAATGGAGGAGCTCGAGAGGGTAAGCGAATCTCCCGCACTGGCCGCCGCTCTCGAGCATTCCACTTCGCTGACTGTCGATCAAAAAAATCAGCTCCATGAACTTCACGGCCCGGGCAATCCTATCGATGAAGCCGCGCTTGCCGAGGCCGCGGCCGCAATTGAACCAGATGCTGTCAGGCGCCAGACGCTGATTCAGCGGCTGGCGAAAATGAGCGTCGCGCAGCGCGTGCAGTTCGCCATAAAGGGCGGCTCCGAAGCGCGCCGCACACTGATCCGAGACACCAATAAAGTTGTGCAGCGCGCCGTATTGCAGTCCCCGCGCCTCACCGACCAGGAAGTCGAGGCCTTTGCCGCGATGTCCAGCCTTACCGATGAAATCCTTCGCCTCATCGCCGGCAACCGCAATTTCCGAAAGAACTATACTGTCGTCCGCAATCTCATCAACAATCCCAAGTCGCCGCTGGACGTCACTTTACATATGCTCCCCATGCTAAACGCGGTCGATCTCAAACGTCTCACCACCAATAAAAACGTTCCAGAAACGCTCCGCACCACAGCGATGAAACTCCAGCGCACGCGGGCCGAACTCAAGAAATAGGCGGCAATTTCCTTGATTCCACAAATCCCTTCGTTCAAACGTGACGGCGTTTCTCCGAGGCATTCTTTGGCTCAGGCGGCAAGCGGTCCCCAAACTGTTTTCTTGGCTTCAGCCGTTGCTATTCTGTTTGCTGCATCCGATGCCCTGGTCGCTGTTCCAGCCATCCGAGGACAGGAAAAGCCACTGTCGGATCCATGGACTGCGGCGCAAACCATCCAGCCGGCCGATCTTGCCCGTGAACTCGGGGAAAAGAACGGAACGCCGCCCACCATCGTCTATGTCGGGTTCCGCGCGCTCTTCGCTGGCGGTCATATACCGGGAGCTACATTCCATGGCTCCGCTTCCACAGAGCAAGGTCTTTCCGATTTGAAAAAATGGGCGAACGAGATTCCGCGAACGACGAGCCTGATCATTTATTGCGGCTGTTGTCCGCTCGGAAAATGTCCCAACATTCGGCCTGCGTTCATCGCACTCGACAAAATGGGATTCAAGAAATTGCGGGTCCTCGTTCTTCCCACAAATTTTGCGACGGACTGGGCTGACAAGAGCTATCCCATTCAGAAAGGGATGTAGTCCGCCGCGGCCACGATCCGTTCGATAGGATCACAACGCTGGCATCAGCTTGGGATGCTGGAGATGGAAGCCCGTGGCCTCCTGGTAGGCGCGCGCAAACGCGAGCAATTTCGCCTCGCCGTACAATTTCCCGAGAAGAGTCAGGCTGGTCGGTGTCCCCGGGCCGCCCGCGTTCTGGAAATCGCTCGGGTCGTCAGAAGGATATTTCGGCGCATCACTTCCGCGCAATCCGTTCGGCAAGATTACCGCCGGGTGTCCGGTTAGATTTGTGATTACCAATTGTTGGCCGCTCGTAGGGGCCACGATCACGTCGAAATCGTCGAACACTTTTGCGACGGCATCCATGGCCATCCTGCGCGCTCGCGCGGCCTGGATGTATTCGACGGCAGGGATGAACCGCGCCGTTCGAAAAGTATTCGGCCAATCGTAGTCTTTCTGCGAAGTCAACAATTTGTCTTTTCCGGTGCGCGTTAGTTCATCAAAGGCCGCGGCGGATTCCGCCGTGAGCATGGTTATCATGGCGTCGTAAGGAAACTGGGGCATCTCCACGGGAAGGAGGTTTACTCCCATTTCGCGCAGTTTCGCGAGTGCGGCATCGTTGTATCTTCTGTCGTACTCAGCACGCGCGCGCGCGGCCTCTCGCCGTTTCTTCCTTTCTTCGCGCTTTTTTTGTTCTTCGGGAGTTGTG
The DNA here is from genome assembly GCA_001914785.1 of Acidobacteria bacterium 13_2_20CM_57_17. Taxonomy (GTDB): domain Bacteria; phylum Acidobacteriota; class Terriglobia; order Acidiferrales; family UBA7541; genus Acidiferrum. Next base: position 36,320 of record MNDE01000184.1, read on the forward strand.
GACGGCTCCTCCTTCGCGGCTTCTTGCTGCTCGTCCGGTTTGCGTTCGAACGCCGATTTCAAATAGCCGATCCGCAGTTTTCGCCAATCCAGATTCGCGTCCCAATTAAAAGCTGCTGGTTGCACGGTGCGATCTTTGCCGTCGCTCCCGTGAATCGCGTCCAAAACGAGCGCGCAGTCTTCCACGGTTCGGCAAATCGGCCCCAGCTTGTCCATGCTCCAGGAAAGCGCCATCGCCCCCGTCCTCGGCACCAGGCCGAACGACGGCCGGAGTCCCGTACATCCGCAACGCGTGGATGGCGAGGAAATCGATCCGAGCGTTTCGGAGCCGATGCTGAACGCCACGCAGCCCGCAGCAGTGGCAGACGCTGGACCTGCGGAGGAACCGCTCGATCCCTGATTTGTGTTCCAAGGGTTCCGTGTCACCCCGCCGAACCACACGTCGCCTAGAGCGAGCGCACCCAGAGTCAGCTTTGCGACCAGCACGGCGCCCGCTTCGTCGAGCCGCTTCACGACGGTCGCATCTTCATCGATCATCTGGCTTTCGAATCCGCCGGCACCCCACGTGGTTCGATAGCCCTTTGTCGCCAGCAAATCCTTCACGCCCCACGGCAAACCGTGCAGGGGCCCTCGGTATTTTCCCGCGGAAATTTCGGCGTCGGCCTTCTTGGCCTGAGCGAGCGCCCGCTCCTCCGTCAGCGTCACAACAAACTTCAGCGTCGGGTCATACTTCTTTAGCCGCCCCACATACATTTCGGTAAGCGCGAGCGAGGAAACTTTTTTTGTTCGAACGAGCTCACTCAATTCGCGCACGCTCGCAAATGCCAAGTCCTCGAGATTCTTGGGCGCGCTTACGGTCGCGGAATTCCCGGCTTTGGAAATCTTCAAGGGCTTACGAGCGGTTTCGAATTTCATCCCGGGAAGCAAGGGGTCAAAAATCAGCGCCGGATCGACAGAATTTGGAATGTGCAGCTTGTAAATCTCCTCGTAGCCTTTCCCATGATCGTTCAGGTTTTCGAGCATCATCTCTTTGTATTCTTCGGAAATCGGCACATCCGCGATGGCCGCGGCACTTTCAATCATTTCCTTGGTGATTTTCTTCGCGCCTTCGGCTCTTGCTTGCGCCCACAACACTCCCGGAAAGAGTGTTCCGGCCAAACCCATTCCCGAGCACGTCTTCATGAAATCTCGCCGATCCAGCATTCTCATCCTCCCGATTAAGCAATCCCGCAGGCGCGCGTAAGATACCACAACACTCCCTCGGCCCGGTCGCGGCTCTGTTCTCTTAAATGCAAGAAATCCCGATCGTTTCCTTATTCTGGGGCGAAAAGAAATGTTGTACGATGCACGTATCCCGAAAGGAGTTTCTATGGCGCGTTTCGCGAAGTACTTTCTTGTGCTGTCCGTGTTGTTTCTGACATTTTCCATCCGGTATCTGCAAACGGCGATGGCCGGCAATCCTTCACCTGACGGGAAGGAAGTAATTCTCAAGGCGGCGGATATCACTCCAAAAATTTTCCCGGAACGAGTTTTCTTCCGCGGTCAGAGCGCTCCAGTCCAGTTCCGCAACAGCGGTGGCGTGCACTTTGCCGACGATCTCTTTGTTCTCGCGGGCATGGTTGACAGTTCCGGTTACTCCACGGCCATCAAGGAGAAATACCAAGCCTATCTCCTCAACGAAGTCACGCTCGAAATCGGCGGTCAAACCTTGAAGCCCGGTGCGTATGGCATCGGTTTCCTCAACGGCGGAAAATTTGTGGTGATGGACCTCGGAGCCAACGACGTATTACAAGCCGCTTCTCAGCGCGACGCGGAAATGAAGCGCCCCGTGCCCCTACAGGTGGTGGCTTCCGCCACCTCCGGAACTTATCGCCTCTACGCCGGGCGCGATTACGTGGAATTCCGGCGGGTCCACTAGCTCGAATATTCGTCCATGAAATGAAAGACCCGAGCTGAGCACGAGCTCAGTCCGGGGAGAAAGGAAGCAGCGTTTCTCTTGTGGTTTAGTCCTTGTCGTATTTCAAGCAGATTTCCAGCTGCTTGATCGCCTGATTGGTTGCCTCAATTGCTTCCACGCGATGACCGCCGAAGTCGTGTGCGGCGTGTTCCATGTGTTCCTTGGCCCTGCGCAGCGCTGCGAGGGCTTCACGAATCTGCGGATGCGCCTCCGCCGGAGTTGCTGTCGCCGGCGCGGCGGGCAGGGCATTCGCCGCCGGTGTCGCCGGAACGTTGGCCTTGTTGGGTGCCGCCGGTACCGTTGCGATGAATGCAAACGCCAGGATCAAAGATGCTAGACCCAGTAGGCTTACGATTCTTGTTTTTATGAACCACTCCTCTCGTCCGAATATCGGATCGGACCGCCGAATTGTGCCTCTACTCTCCATCTGCATGCATCGCCATAGAGGCGCCCACAAACTTCAGAGTTTTTGTCTGACCTGAATACCCTTCTTTTAGGCCATTTGGCTCGGTCTGAACAGAGATTTTTCGTCACCTGATACCGATGAGAGAACGGCCCTCTTTTAACCTCACAACCCTTCTCTCATGGCCTACGTACGGTACAGTCAGAACTAAGCGCTTGCGGAAACATCTGTTCGCCTATTTCCTTTGCATCCCTGCGAAGCGCGTCATAGGATAGCGCCCACTGTTTCCCTCATCGCTGACTGGAGAAAACATTCATGCACCTGCAAATGCACCACTTGAATTGGATCGCGATCTTGGTAGCGGCGGTTTCCACCATGGTTGTGGGATTTCTGTGGTATTCACCCCTGCTCTTCGCCAGAGCCTGGATGCGCGAAATGGGCTACGACGCGAACGACAAAGCTCGCATGGAAGAAATGAAGAAGAGCGCTGGCCCGGCCTACGGCGGCTCCTTCGTTGCCAGCCTGTTGTCCGCCTTTACGCTGGCGCTGATCCTTCACGGGCTTCGCGCAGAGGATCTGCACATCGGTCTGATGACAAGCTTCCATGTGTGGCTCGGATTTGTGGCCACTGTGCAGTTTACTGGAGCGCTCTTCAGCAAGCAGACCATGAAGCTCTTCGGCATCAATACCGGCTACCAACTCGTTTGCTATCTCCTGATGGGGGTCATCCTAACCCTGTGGCGATAGCCCCGGGGCGTATATTCCTTTGTTGCCAGAGTTCACTTGCTAGTAGGACGGGTGCGCCAGCCGGGGACAGGGCGCATGAGTAAGCTTGGCTCGAACAAGGGCTTGCCTCCGTACCGCCGCTGGCGCACCGTCCACCCCCGGCGGCATGCCAGCCTTCACTTCCGCCTTGTTTTCACTCGCACAGTTCAAATCCACCACCTGCGGGGATGGGGATCCAAGCCTGTTTTTCCGGCCCTGCGTGGTGAACTTCCTGGTCCAAGGGGGCCTGTTGCCAAATAGGGAACACGGCCAGGTACGGCCTTGCGGCGGACAGTCCGACCCAGGATGATGGAGGTAGGCTCAGCATAACCATTTCAGGAGGGAAGATGCGTAAATTACTGATTCTTGGAGTATTTATCCTCGCCGTGGGGGTAGTACCAGTCAGGGCTCAGGAGTACCCCAAGGCCGAGGTATTCGGCGGCTATCAGTACATTCGGCTTAATCCTGGCGGCACGAACTGCCAGGGTTTTGGCGGCGCGGCTGCCGCCAACGTGAGCAACTGGCTCGGGGTGGCCGGGGATTTCGGGTACTGCAGAGTGACCGGCCTGCCATCCGGCGTCAGCGCCCACGCGGTCAACTATATGTTCGGGCCCAGAGTGACGTATCGTTCCTATGGCTCTTTGACTCCGTTCGCCCATGTCCTATTCGGCGGGCAGCACTTCGGGGGCACCGGCGGCGGCACCGCGAACTCATTCGCGATGGCGCTGGGAGGCGGCGCTGATTACAAGGTGACGGAGCATGTCGCCCTGCGATTGATCCAAGTCGAGTACCTTTACACGCACTTTGCAGGCACCAGACAGAATAATGCCCGGATCGAGTCGGGCATCGCCTACCGCTGGGGCGGCAGGTAACCTCGTTAACCTGGTGAAGGGCCCGGCTTTAGCAGCCGGGCCCTCTCGCTAGCATTGCTCCCACGACTTCCCTTCCTCGCCTTGCCATTTCGGAAAACCAGAGCCACTACGCGAAGAAGCCGCTTGCAACATCCCATGCCGGCATGGAGAATGTCCGCCGACCACACTTGTCCTCCCCAATTGACAACGAGAGCACCCCAGTTTCGCGCACCGCCAACCGCGTGATCGCGTTGCTGGCGCTGGCCGCTCTGATCAACTACATTGATCGCGGCAATCTCTCTATCGCGTCGTCTTTGCTGAAGGACGAACTGAACTTGTCTGCCGCTCAGCTCGGCATCCTGTTGTCCTCGTTTTTCTGGACCTACTCCCTCTTCCTCCCCGTTTCCGGATGGCTGGCGGACCGCTTTGATGCCAAATGGGTGATGGCTCTTGGCTTTTCCCTCTGGTCCGGCGCAACGGCCATGACCGGCAGTTTGCACGCGTTCGCGGCATTGCTTGCTGCACGGCTTATTCTGGGCATGGGGGAGTCCGTCGCCTACCCTTGCTACGCAAGGACTTTGGTGCGCCACGTTCCGGAAGTGGGCCGCGGATTCGCAAACGCGCTCATCGCCGCGGGAGTGGGATGTGGCCCCGCCCTGGGAACTTTCTTCGGCGGGACATTAATGGCGCGTTACGGCTGGCGCCCCTTCTTCATTGTCCTGGGCCTCGCCAGCATGGCCTGGCTGATTCCCTGGTTTGCTTGGATGCCGGGGGGCAAGGCGACAACTGTCTCGCCTGTGACGGAACGTGGCGCGGGCTTTCTCCAACTCCTGAAGCAGCGTTCCATGTGGGGAACCTGCGGTGGCCTGTTTGGCGCAAACTATGTTCTCTATTTCGAGATTACCTGGCTGCCTTACTACCTCGAGCGAGAGCGGCACTTTCCGGTGGCCACCATGGTTAAAATCGTTGGCGTCGGATATTTGTGCTATTCAGCAGGCGCCACAATCTTCGGCTGGGTTTCCGACCGCTGGATCGCCGCCGGTGGAACGCCTACGCTGGTTCGCAAAACAATTGCTGGTGTGGGGGCGGGAAGCGCGGGGCTGCTCCTCCTCGGCTGTGCTCTGGCGGGCCCAGCGACTGCCGTCATTCTGCTATTGCTGGCGTTCCTAACTGGAGGCATGTGTGGTTCGAATATCTGGGCCATCACCCAAACGATTGCGGGACCGCGAATGGCCGGCCGCTGGACTGGTTTCCAAAATTTTCTGGGGAATCTTGCGGGCATTATTGCGCCGACCATAACCGGATTCGTGGTCGACTTCACGGGACGTTTCTTCATGGCCTTTGTGATTATGGCCATCATCGCGATGCTCGCCGCCCTCTCTTATTTCTTTGTGATCGGTCCGGTGAAGGAAATCGCCTGGGATGGATGACTCGTGCGCAAGGCCGCTTAACCTGCTATCTCATTCATTGAGACCGGCGTCCTCTTCGTCCTAGAATTGTGCTCATGAACGTCGATCGGCTGCGTGAGGTTTGCCTTTCGTTTCCCGGTGCCACGGAACAGATCCAGTGGGGCTACGACTTGCTCTTCAAAGTCGGAGGCAAAATGTTCGCCGTGACGCCGCTGGAACCGGCTCCCGTGTGCCTCTCGTTCAAAGCTTCTCTGGAGAATTTTGCTGAACTCACGGAGCGGCCCAACATAATTCCTGCTCCTTACCTGGCTCGCGCCCAATGGGTGGCGCTGCAAACCAGAGATGCTTTGCCGGCGGAAGAACTGGCGCGCTTGCTGCGCGAATCGTATGACATGGTTTTTGCGAAACTCCCCAAGAAAGCGCGCGATAAGGTGTCCAGGGGAGAGCCAGTAAGGCGGAAGGCTCGGGGCAAAAACACGGCGAAGAAGAAACTCAGGCGTAGCCGCTGACTTTGGGAGAAGTTATACTGCGCTAAGTTTCGGCACGTTGGAAAGAGAAAGATGTTTCGTCGAGGTGAACCATGCTCGCACGCTTGTCACTGCTTTTTGCTTTCATGATGTTCCTGACTTCGGGGGTGCTCCGAGTCGCAAAGCCGGCTCCGCCCGCAAGTGGTCTGCTGGTCGTCGCGAATCAAAAAGAGCACACCCTGCTCCTGGTCGATCCCGACAATCGCCGCGAACTCGCAAAAATCGTTGTCGGCGTGAACGGCCATGAAGTCATGGCCTCGAAAGATGGCCGCTTCGCGTACGTTCCGATTTACGGAAACTCCGGTGTTGGAAGGCCCGGGACAGATGGGAGTACGATTGACGTCATTGATTTGCAAGCGCGCAAACTAGCCGCCACGATCGATTTGGGCAAGCCGCTCCGCCCGCACCGCGCGGAATTCGGGCCGGACGGGCTACTCTACGTCACCGCCGAGCTAGCGAATGTCGTCGACGTCATCGATCCTTCAACCCGCAAGGTCCTCGCGGAAATTCCCACCGGTGAGCCGCAATCCCACATGCTGGTTCTATCGAACGATGGCCAGCGCGGTTACACCGCCAACGTCAGCGCCGGAAGCGTAAGCGTGCTGGACTTGGCCAAGCGCAGTCTCATTACCACGATTCCCGTGGCCAAGATCGTTCAGCGCATTTCGATTTCGCCGGATAGCCGCCGCATCTTTACCCATGATCAGGACGCGCCTCGCATCGCCGTCATCGACGCGGCCACAAATAAAATTACGAATTGGATCGAATTGCCGGCCGTCGCCTATGCGTCGGAGTCTACTCCCGATGGCCGTTGGCTGCTGGCAGTCAGTATGACTGCGAACAAACTCTTCGTGGTTGATTTGCAATCGCTGAAAGTGGTGCGTTCGTTTGAAGCTCCAGAGAGGTCGTCGGAAATCCTGATTCGTCCGGACGGGGAACTCGCGTATGTCAGTGGGACAGGCGCGGGAAAGATCGCCGTGCTCGACGTGCGCTCCTGGAAATTGTTGCCGCCGATCGACCTCACTCCCGGCGTCGATGGCATGGTCTGGGTCAGCGCTTCCCGCTAAATATGGTGGAAAGCGGCGCTTTAGGTATTGGGCGCTCCAGGTCCACAAACTCTACCTCATACGCGGTTCGCCCCAACTGAAGACGTGCCACCGTTACGGGTAATTGGAATCTTCGTGGGCCCGCGCTTCCCGGGTTGATGTACAGCACTCCATCGCGCTCTAGCCTTCCCGCTTTGTGGGTATGGCCGCTAACGACGATTTGAAAACCAGCTGCCGCAGGATTCAAATCCAGGGCATTCACATCATGCAGGACATAAATCAAGACCGCGCCCGCTTCTGCCACAGCCGTCTCCGGCAACGCCTGCGCCCACGGCTCGATATCCGCGTTGCCCCGCACCGCTACCACCGGCGCAATCTTTTTCAACGCCTCCAAAATCTCCGGCTTGCCCACATCTCCGGCATGCAGGATCAGCTCCGACCCACGCAGGGCTTCCACGGCCTCTTTACGCAGCAAACCATGAGTATCCGAAATCAGTCCGATTCGTGTTACCCCACTTGGCATAGGCAAATCCTAACGCGGAGAAGAAAGTGGAGCGGAAGAAATACTGCGGTGGGTTTTATGCGCTGACTTTGTTGGGAACTATCCGGCGCAGTGGCTTTGCGCCCGGAGTCGGGAACTGCATGTGCCAGAAATTCATTTCGGGTGAATTAAACTCCACCCCGACATACTGCTTGCCGTCGCGGGCCCGATGAATCGAAACAACGCGGCACTCTGTCGACTGTGAAGTGTGGTCGTTCATCAATACGACGGTCTGCCCCATCTTTACGATCTCTTCCAGTTGAAACAACGCCCCATGCCGGTTCACGGATTGCGAAACCGTCTGCGCACTGAACTTTTCACCCGAGTCCGCCTTCCCGTGGACCGTCAGCGGCACGGTCAGTGCTACTCGTAGCGTGCGCCGGCGCTCTTTGCAACGAAAGTGAAGCAGGGACATTTCGGCTTCGACCTCAAACTCTATTTGGGAACGCGCGGCGCTTTCGACTAGCTTCGATCGAGGAGTGTCCGCTTACTGAGTCGTGCCAGCAGGGTGCTAAAGCGAAAGAACAGGAGAACGGAAGTGACTAGCACGAACCTTGCCCACACAGCCCCATACTGCCTTCATACTTCTCCCGGGACAATGGCAGAACGGTACCACAAAATCCTATTCCAAAACAGTACCCTCGTACTTCTCCAATGCTCCACCATCCAGGCTACCGAACCCCAGCATCCCTCGTAATTCAGCTATCTTAAACAACTGTAAGGACATAGCATTCTTTCCCCCTACGCCCTCCTCAGCCCCAGCCAGCCTGTCCCCTTCTAGTGTTTCGGCCAGCGCGATCGTTTCATCTTGTTCTCCGCTTGGAGGACTTTTTCCTTGGCGGGACCTCGGGGGAGTTCACCAACAGTTTCACAAGAAGCATCGGGTTCACCCGCGCTCGTTCCACCGTCAGTCCCCAATGCAAGTGCGGTCCCGTGACGCGCCCGGTAGCCCCAACTTTTCCCAGCACCGTGCCCGCTTCCAGAACGTCGCCCGCTTTTACGTCAATCTCCGAAAGGTGCCCGTAAAACGTGTAAATCCCGAGTCCGTGATCCAGCACGACCGTGTTCCCTGAAAAAAACAATTCCTCCGCTAGCGCGACCTTCCCGCGCTGCGCTGCGTGCACCGTCGTTCCGGTTACGCCCGGCAAATCCGCGCCGCCATGGGGTGACCCAGGATTCCCGTTCAGAATCCGCCGCTTCCCAAAATTCGAGCCCGTTGTCACCCCATCCAGCGGTATGCGAAATGGACCGTCCCACAACCGCTCTGGCGTCGCACTGTCAAAAATGTCGCGCAACTTTTGGCGCTCTTCATTCGCGCGCTTGACTTGCTCCGGGCTAGGCTCGACGAACTCTTTCCCGACCTGCAATCGCTCGGTCGCAAACCGGCCTTGCCTCACTGGCACCTTGACGCTGCAACTCATTTTCTCGCCGCTCGCCGTCTCTCCCGTTATCTTTAGCTCGTATTCACCGGGTGCCTTTTCCAGATCGACTCCCAGCAAGCCTCTGCGCTTCGCTTCGTCGGTGCCCTCCCGCCACATTGGGACAGTCCGACCGCCCCAATCGCCCTGCACTCCCGCCAGTGGCTTTGCGCTCTTCAGTTCGATCAACAACAAACTTCCCTGGCTCGCTTCGGGTGCACTCAAGCGCAGCGTAGTTCCCGCAGTGCAAGTCCTCGCGTTGTCAGCCAACACTTCCGCGGGAGCCATCGCGGCGCCTGCTGCCAAAATCACGATGGCAAGTCTCATCCGCCGAAGTCGAATTTCCCGCCAGCCCCGCGATTTCATTTCTGCTGCCGCATCGCCGCCACACGAGCCTCCACTTTTTCAAACTGCGCCCGCGCTAGCTTCCATCCCATGATGGCTTTCTCAATCGTCAGAAACATCTCGGGGTTCTTCATCTTCTCGCGGAGCTCCGGCAAGAACGGCCTCACCTTTGCAAAAATGAAGTACATTTCGCCG
>MNDE01000172.1 GCA_001914785.1 Acidobacteria bacterium 13_2_20CM_57_17
GCTGGCCTCGTTCTTCATGGTACCGAGGTCAAGGCTCTCCGCGAGGGGAAGGCCAACATCCGCGATGCGTACGTCGATTTCAAGCCCGGAGGCGCATGGCTTGTTAACGCACACATTGCGCAGTATTTACCTGGTGGCCCTTGGAACCATGAGCCATTGGGTTCCCGGAAACTCCTCCTACACAAGCGCGAAATCGACAAGCTTTCCGGCCGCACGGAATCGAAGGGTTTGACCGTCATTCCCACCAAGATTTACTTTCGTAACGGCATCGCCAAGGTCGAAATCGCCCTGGCGCAAGGGAAGAAGTCTTGGGACCGCCGCCAGGACGAACGCACCAAGGAAGCACGCAGGGAAGTCGAACAATCTATGTATCGCAATCGGAGGCGATAACGGACCATGCAGATCACGCTCGCAACCCAGCCCTTCGCAGCGCTCGAAACCGAAGCCTTGGTTTCGTATGTGTTTGAAGAGAACCCCGTTCAGGGCCGCATCGCGGAGCTCGACCAGGCTGCAGCAGGCCTCCTGCGTAAACTCGCCAAGAGCGGCGAGCTGACCGGCAAGATGCTCGAGTTCACTCTCATCCACGCCCCTGCCGGTCTCAAGGCTGCACGGTTGCTCCTCGTCGGAGCAGGGAAGCGCGAACAATGGAATAGCGCGGTACTCCGCAAACTCGCTGGCGCCGCCCTTCGGTATCTGAAGGCTCGCTCTGTTAAGAACTTCGCTCTGCTTGTTCGAGAGAACCACGCTACGGAAGAATCCGCCCAGGCCATTGCCGAAGGCGCGCTCGCTGCCAATTTCGAAACTGACAAATACAAGACCGACAAGAAAAACGGCAAGAACGTCGACACCGTCCTGGTCGCCGGCTTTTCCGATGCGGAACGCGCTGCCGGAGAAAAGGCTCTCTCCAAAGGCCGCATCATCGCCGACGCGCAAAACTTTGCCCGCGACCTGATCAACGAGCCTTCTAACAAACTTAGCCCTCGCATCCTGGCCGAAAAAGCAGAAGCCATGGCCAAAGAAGCCAGCCTCGCCGTCCAAATCCTCGACGAGAAGAAAATCTCGGAACTGAAGATGGGCGCGCTTCTGAGCGTCGCCCAGGGAAGCGTCGAGCCGCCCCGCGTGATGGTCGTCACCTATACGCCGGCGCACCCGAAACCCGGCGCGCCCGTGATCGGCTTGATCGGCAAAGCCGTTACCTTCGACACCGGCGGCATCTCCATCAAGCCCGCCGACGGCATGGAGAAAATGAAGTACGACATGGCCGGCGGCGCCACCATGCTCGGCGTCATGCGTGCGCTCGCCGCGTTGAAGCCCAGCGTCAAAGTAATTTGCGTCGTTCCTTCCACGGAAAACATGCCGGGCGGCAAGGCCCAGAAGCCCGGCGACATCCAGACCGCCATGTCTGGCAAAACGATTGAAGTCCTCAACACGGACGCGGAGGGCCGCCTCATCCTTGCCGACGGCATCCACTACGCCAAGCAGCTCGGCGCCACGCACCTGATCGATGCCGCCACGCTGACCGGCGCCATCGTCGTTGCCCTCGCCAACGTCAACGTCGGCGTCTTTGGCTCCGACCAGGCCTTTACGGACAAGTTCCTCGCCAGCTCGAAGGCCGCCGGTGAAAAAATGTGGCAGATGCCCATTGATGACGACTACCGCGATTTCATCAAGGGAACCGTCGCCGATATCCAGAACATCAGCAGCGGCAAAGGCGGCGGCGCCATCACTGGAGCCATGTTCATCAAGGAATTTACCGGCGACACACCCTGGATTCACTTGGACATTGCTGGCACTGCGTGGAATGATGACGCCAAGCCCTGGCTCGCCAAAGGCCCCACTGGCGTGGCGCTACGCACTCTCGTTCACCTCGTCTTGTCCTATTGATTGAATGCATTTCGTCTGCTCTGCGCGGCACTCAGGATTGGAAAATCAGCGCGCGGCGGCGTTTCATACGAATCACATAAAAGGAAATCAGAAAAGCCATCGTGCTGTAAGGCGCTACACCGAAACTCCATCCGGTGATGAGGTGTGCCGGAAGGTAACAAATGAGCATGATCCATTGGAACGACGCTCGGTCAGAAATTATGCCAATGATGAATCCCGCCAGCGCGTAGCAAACAGCAATTGCAAGCCATGCGATCGGAAGCAAGGAAAGTCCCGTGCCTTGGAATCGCTCGGTGGCCAGGGGCGCAAGTTTCAGAATCCCGAAGAGTGGCAGAAAGCTGCCCACTAAAGCAGCAAGCAGCAGCTCCTTCAGCGAAATCCGCTTCGCAAATGGGTTGTAATGGTTCCAAATCCCTCGTGCGCGCGTCTTATCCGTGACTTCGTAAGCCTCGCCGTCAGGAAGCAACCGCAGGATTCCGCGCTCCAGTTGGTATTCGCAGAAGCGCTCATGCTCTCTTTGATGCTCTTCCATGATAGCTTCCGGCCCGGAGGACGGAGAAAGCGCGGGACCAAGTTCCGCGGCGCGGGCTTCATGGCACCGCTTCAGTTCTGCCAAATTCGTCGTGTGGCGGCACTCTTGAACGATGCTTTCGGGAGGGCGGTCCATTAGTGATTTCCTGGACATGTTTCGCGTGGTAAGCCGCTTTCCATTTGTAAACCGCGTTCTGAATGCCACACTTGAACTCGTTGTTGTCGATTCGACGTCGCCAACCTTTACTTTCAACTCCACGATCATCAGCGTGCTCGAAGCCGAATCAATCGGATTGGTATAATGTCGGATCAAGTTCTGTCCGTAATTCCTGTGGTTCGTCACACAATACGTAAAATCTGGAAAGTAGTTCAGGTTGGCAAGTTGCTCGTCGAATGGCCGGATGTAGTCTTTTTGCGCCTTCGTCAGGGCGTCTTCTCGAATCGTCTGAAACTCGTCGTGCACAGCTATGGCGCGTTTGGATTCACGCAACCGTTTTTTGCCGCCGAGTACGATTTTTGCAGTTGTCAACGCAAAGATCAGAATGTCGGCGTCCCAGGGAATGGACATGGGCAGCCTCTACCGCTTTAACCTTGAGTCTACGCGCTTGGGCGCGGCTTCAGTGGCTTTTTTCGCGATGGCAGGACGCCATCTGTTCACCGCTTCGTTCAGGTGAGGAGAGACGTTTCAGCAACAGTCAGATTCACTCGGTGCAACCTCGTGAAACCAGCGCGGACCACTCTTCCGCCGAGATGGGCGCGCGCGGGACTCGCGACCGCGCCAGCTTGTATGCCATCTTTCTGAGCCCTTGAACGCGCCTTCCATTCGCCACAAACGGCAGCATCCGCTGCGCGCGCCGCTCGATTCGCATCCGCAGTTCTCGAAATTCCTTGCCATCCTCCGGCCGCAACTGCCCCCATGCGGTTGACTGCACCACTCCCGCCGCTCCGAACTGGTCGGACCTCAGAATTTCTTCCACAAATACCCGGATGGGCCCTTCGAAGGCGTTCAACGCATCGTGCAGCGCCACGACGCCGTCTTTCACCAGATGCGGTGTAAACAAATCGAAATCTTCTTTTGCTCCGCGAAATGTATGGTCTCCGTCAATCCACAGCAAACGAATCGGCCGGTTCCATCTTTTGGCAATCTCCCTTGAATACTCCCGGTGAATTTCGACGTGCTCCGTTAGTCCCGCTGCTTTCACCGACGCAAGAAATTCCTCAAACGTGGACGAGCCTGCGGAAATCCCGGGGTCTGTGTTGCAAGGTGACGTGTGCGGATCGATTGCCACCACAGGTCCCAGCCCGTAGCGTGCGGCGACGAACGCCAGCATCACTGTAGATTTGCCCTTGAAGCTGCCGATTTCAACGATTGTTCCGCGCGCCGGCACGCACGCCGCCAGCATGCCCAGGAATCTCGCTTCGTTTTCGCCTAGAAAACCGTCCGTCCGCAGAGTAAGTTGCCAGGCTCTTTCGATGACGGCGTCAAGATCCGGTGGAAGCGGGGCCATGGAATTCACCTTCGCCACCCTACATCACATTTTTTCTGGCGCTTCGATCCCCAGCAGCGAGAGCGCCTTAACCAGCTGCGCCTCCACCAATTCGGTCAGCCGCAGCAGGAACGCTCGTTTTTGCATATCCGCTTCCGACAAGATGTGGTGCTTGTGATAAAAATTGTTAAATGCCTGCGCCAGTTGGAATGCATACTTAGCCATGAACGCTGGCTCTTGCGTCGCAATCGCCGCATCCACGGCATAATCCAGTGAACCGGCCGTAACCAACAGCTCCCACAACGAATTTCCCTCCGCCCCAGCAAGCAGTTGGTTCGCCGATTCCTTCGTTACTTCCATATTCGTCGCGCCTACCTCCTTGCCCTTCCGACGAATCCCTCGTATCCGCACCACCGCATACTGGCAGTACGGTCCCGTCTCCCCTTCAAAACTCAGCGCGTCCTTGAAGTCGAATGCGATAACCGCATTGCGCGTGAATTTCAGCAGAAAAAATCGCAGCGCCCCCACGGCAATCGCATGCGCCGTCGATTTTTGTTCCTCCGCTCCCATCTCCGCATGCCGCTGCTGCACTTCCGCCAGCGTCGCCGTCTCCAATTTATCCACCAGGTCGTCGGCTTTCACGCCAAATCCCTTGCGGCCGCTCACTTCCACGTACGGCTTCTTCGCCTCGTCCGGCGTCAGCTCGTAACCCATCTCCGCAGCGCATCGCGGCGTCAGCGCAACAATCTCATAGGACAAGTGAATCGAGTTCTCCGCTGCCTTCTCGTGTCCCAGCGCCCGCAGCCCCGACGCCACCACTTTCTGCAAATATGCCTGCCGCGCGTCAATCACGTTGTAAACGCTTGACGCTGGTTCCCCAAAGTGCGGTGCCGCCGGATCATTTGCCCCGCTCGTTGTGGCCCAAACGGTTTGCCATTCCGGCGCATTCGGCCACTTTCTGTAATGAAAATCCTTCCCTAGCAACCCGAATTTCCAGAGCTGATAAGCAATGTCCTTTCCGACGTACGTCACCGTCCCATTCGACCGCACAATAATCTTGTCCTGCGAATTCTTGTCCTCATCTTCGGAAGTCTTTTCCTTTTCCTCCTTTACTTCCTGAACTTCTTTTACCTCCTCTTCCCAAGGCATAATCCAGCATCCCGCCATCTTCCCGCTCGTCGCCAGTTGAATCGCGCCCGATTTTTTCAGCATCTCAAACGCCGCATCCCAAAAATGCAGGTGCAGAATTTCGCTCTCTCGCGCCAGCAGTTCATAGCCAATCCCCAGCCGCGCCATCGTCCGCAGGTGGCACCCGACGATCGCGTCCGCCACGATCTGCGCCACTTCGGCATCCTCGCCTTTGCCTTCTTCAATCGCCCTCAGCGTTTCCCCTCGCAACTTCTCCGCGCGTGCCTTGTCTTCTGCAAAGAAACTTGTCGCCTTCGCATACAAGTCCCAGCAGTAATAATCGAACTTCGGCTCTTGCGCCATCATCTTAACGCCGATGGGCCTTCGCTGTTCCATGTGCAGAAATCCGATTACCACGTCCGCCACCTGCACGCCCGTATTGTCAATGTAATTCTGAATCTGCACCCGGTTCCCTGCGTGCCGCAGGATCCGCACCATCGTGTCACCGAGCACTGCGTTCCGCACGTGCCCGATATGCGCCGCCTTGTTGGGATTGATGCTCGTATGCTCCACAATGATTTTGTGGGACAGGCATTCCTGCCTGTCGTCCTTCCGATCTGCTGCGCCGCCGCTCGATTCTTTCTGAACCTCGACCAAAAAGTTTCCCCGGTCGAAATACGCATTCAAATATCCGCCGCCCGCCACCTCGACTCTGGCGATCCCCTCGACCTTGCCCAAACCATTCGCAATCTCCTGCGCAATCTGCCGCGGTGCGCGCTTCAGCCGTTTCGCCAATTCAAAACACATCGGCGAAGCCGCCTCCCCCATCTCAATCTTCGGCGGCCGCTCCAAAACAATCGCTAGCTCCACGCCATACTTCTCGCGGATGTACCCCGCTAGTGCCTCGCTCAGCCGGTTCGTCAGCGTTTGATACACGTGTCCTCGGTCATCTCCACCATCATTTTCAAAGTTCCTCAGTATAGAGAGCCGGCAAGCCTGCGGTCAAAGAATCGCTTTTCCGCGGCGAGACGAACACGCGAATAATTGACGCGCCACCCAAAATTTCCCTTGCATCGTTGTTATTCCTCAGGTATACTACTTAGTAGATAAAAAGTTAAAAAGTTCTTTGGACGCGCGGCAGTTGCTGCCGCGTTTTTTATTTCTGTCCAAGCAGTCAGGGGTTTCGCAAGCATTTTCCTTCCCCGCGGAGCGCGCTGACACTTGCTCCAATCTTGCACAATTTTTGGGCAATATAAGTCCTTTTAGAATCAACACTTGCAAAAGTGTGTGAAAACAAATGACTTCAACTTACTTTAGAATGAACACTTATGAAAAACACGTGGGGGTGGGGGAGGGTCGTTTGACACTCTCTCCCGCCGCCGATACTATCAAGTCTTCTACAACGGGACTTGAACGGGGCAGGCAGTTCCCGCGGCAGATTTCCATGAAACTAGCCTATTTTGATTGTTTTTCGGGCATTAGCGGTGACATGACTCTAGGCGCGTTGGTTGACGCGGGGTGCGATGCCGAACAACTCCGCTCAGGTTTGCGCGGTCTCCAGGTCCCCGGATGGGAGCTTTCTGCCGAAAAAGTCTGGAAAAACGGGATGGCCGCCACGTACGTCAAGGTCAAGACCGAGGATCAATCAAAGCACCGCTCGCTCAGCGCCATTCTCGAGATTTTGCAGAAGTCACAATTAGCGCCTGACGTTCGCCACCACGCTGCAGAAATCTTCGTCAAGCTCGGTGAAGCAGAAGCCCGCGTACACGATGTCCCCATCGAGAAAATTCATTTTCACGAAGTAGGAGCCGTGGACGCCATCGTGGACATTGTTGGGGCATGCATCGGTTTCCACGCCCTCGGTATTGAGAAATTTGCCTGCTCCGCTTTGAACGTCGGCGGCGGCACTGCAAAAATGGCCCATGGCGTTTTGCCTGTCCCGGCGCCAGCGACTGCAAACCTCCTGCAGGGAAAGCCAACGTATTCCAACGGTGTGCAAAGGGAACTAGTCACACCAACCGGCGCTGCTATCGTCGCCACGCTTTGCGATTCGTTCGGTCCGCAGCCGCCCATGAGCGTTTCCGCTATCGGCTATGGCGCGGGCACCGCCGATCTTGAAGGCCAGCCCAATGTTGTCCGCATTATGATCGGCGAAGCGGCCGAAAAAACCGTTGCCGGTTTCGACGAAGAAATCGCCGTCATTGAAGCCAATCTCGACGACATGAATCCGCAAATCTACGGCTACTTCCTAGAAAAGGCTCTGGCTGCCGGCGCTCTCGACGTCTACACCACTCCGGTGCAAATGAAAAAGAATCGCCCGGGAACTCTTCTCACGGTTTTGTGCAAGCCGCAGGACACTAACACGTTGATGTCGCTCATCTTTGCCGAAACAACCACCTTTGGCGCGCGAACATACCGCGCGCAGCGCCGCACGCTCCCGCGTGAGTTTATAAGCGTGGCCACAAACTTCGGCGACGTGCGCATCAAGATTTCCCGCGTGAACGGCCGCATCCTGCACGTAGCACCCGAATACGACGACTGCCGCAAACTCGCCGTCGAGAAGAATGTTCCTCTACAGCGTGTGATCAGCGAGGCCCTCCGCGCCTACCAAGGGGGCTCATGATTTCTCTCGGCTTAGGGGCACGATGTATCGTGCCCCTCTTCGATTTTCTTTTTTCCGAAGTGATAACTAAAGACTGAAAACAGACGATGCCCGCGAAACCAAAATGCTACTTGACCACGCCGATCTACTACACGAACGGCTTGCCGCACATCGGCCATACCTACTCAACCATCGTGTGCGACACCATCCGGCGCTACAAACGCATGCGTGGCTATGACGTGGTGATGACCACCGGCACCGATGAACACGGCGTGAACGTCGAACGTGCCGCGAAAAAAGCCGGCGTCCCCGAATCGGAGTTCGTCGCAAAAATGGCCGCGGAGTGGAAAGCGCTCTGGGATGAACTCGGCATTCCGAGCGACGAATTCATTCGCACTACGGATCTCAAGCACGCGCATACCGTCCAATGGCTTTTCAAGTTGTGCCGCGAAAACGGCTTCGTCTACCCCGGCCATTACACCGGGCAGTACTGCATCTATGACAATGCTTATGTCGACGTAAAGCCTGGCGAGAATTGTCCCGATTGCGGGCGGCCCACCGAAACCGTCACCGAAGCCAACTATTTCTTCAAACTCTCTGCGTTTCAGAAGCCGCTTCTCAATTGGTACGCCAAGCATCCGGAATTCATCCAGCCGGAATCGCGCCGCAACGAAATACTGAGCTTTGTCGAGGGCGGCCTGCGCGATCTGAGCATTACCCGCACGTCGGTTCGCTGGGGCATTCCCGTTCCCGGCGAAGAGCCGCACGTTTTTTACGTTTGGTTCGACGCGCTCACCGCGTATCTGAGCGCCGTGGGTGGCCCCAATTATGAAAAACAGGGATACTGGCCCGCCGACGTCCACATCGTTGGAAAAGACATCATCCGGTTCCACACCGTCTATTGGCCGGCATTCCTGATGGCCGCCGGTCTCCCGATCCCCAAGCAAGTCTGGGCACATGGCTGGTTTCTGATGGACGCGGCTAAGATGAGCAAGTCCAAAGGAAATGTGGTGACGCCGCGCCCGATTGTAGGTGTGCTTGGCATGGACGCGCTTCGCTACTATCTCCTGCGCGAAACGGTCTTCGGCCAGGACGGGAATTTCAGCTATGACGCGCTTGTGACGCGCTATAACAGCGATCTGGCCAACGGCCTCGGCAACCTCGCCAGCCGCACCGCGGCAATGATTGAGAAAAACAGCAGCGGCAAAATCCCTAAGCCTGCCGCGCTTCAACCGCAAGACAATGCTTTGGCCGGGCAGGTTCAGGCGGCCATCGGCGAAGTTCTGGAGATGTACGACAATCTGTCGTTCTCTCGCGCGCTAGAGGAAATTTGGTCTCTCATCGCCGCGACGGACAAGTATCTTACCGCCGAACATCCGTGGTCGCTTGGGGAAAGTGAAGCCGATCAACAGCGCCGTTCTACAATTCTCTGGGTCACCGCGGAAGTTCTTCGAGTCGTGACGGCGTTGGCGCATCCTATCTTGCCGGACAGCACGGCAAAAGTCTGGTCGCTGCTTGGCCAGGGTGGTCAGGCTGCCTCTGTCGCCCTGGATGGTTTGAGGTGGGGACAGCTCGCGCCCGGTACGCCACTCGGCAAATCGCAAGCGCTCTTCCCGCGTATCGAAAAAGCAGAAGCAATCGAGAGGATGGAATCCATGGAAAACGAACCACAAAAGCAGCCTTCGCCCGCCACTCCGGCAGCGCACGCAAGCACGCCCACCGCTGGCGGCGCTGCTGCCGCCGCTGCGCCGGCCGCAAATGAAAAAATCGGCATCGAGGACTTTGCCAAAGTCGAAATGCGCGTTGGTCAGATCAAAACCGCCGAACGCATCGTTGGCGCGGACAAACTCCTGAAGCTTACCGTGGATATTGGCACTGAAATTCGCCAAATCTGCGCTGGCATCGCGCAGTATTACGAACCCGAAAAATTGATCGGCCGCAAAGTCGCTGTGGTGGTCAATCTCGCGCCGCGCAAGCTTCGTGGCGTGGAATCCAACGGCATGATAGTAGCCGCCTCTGTTGGCCCCGAGGGCCGCCCGGTCCTCGCCGGCTTCCCCGACGAAGACGTCGAAATCGGCGCAAGATTGAAGTGAGCGTTACGTTTCCACTCTTTGCCTTCGAAAAGGACGATAAGTCTATGCGGCTGATCGAAAGTGAAAGTCGGATTCTGTCGCGTCTAGAAGGAATCGACATCGAAAACGGTGAGTATGTTTTCTGGGATGCAAATGGTGACGGAGTTTCTGTCGCAGTGTCAGTGGGTACGTTCAAAAGCAAGCTTGAGAGCGTGGCTTCATGTCCGTCAGCCTTTCCCATTCAAGATGCTTTCAAAGCGTATGCAATGAGTCTTGGGCTTTCTGAGGTCTTTGCAGAAACGACGCCGATGAGTATTTGGCTTCGCGTCCAGGCAGAACTTGGGCAACGCCCTAAAAAACGGAGTTATTTGTCCAGACTGTTTTCTGGATGAAGTATTAGATGCCAATGGAACTGATCGACTCCCACGCGCACATTGACTTCCCGCAATTCGCCGAAGACCGCGAAGCCATGCTTGACCGCGCCCGCGCCGCCGGCGTGACCACTCTGCTTGCGATCGGCACCGGCCCGGGCCCCGAAAAGCTCGATGCCGCGTTGCCTTTCGCCGAGCAGCACGATTGGATTTATGCCACCGTGGGGATTCATCCGCACGAAGCGAAGGAAGTCACACAGCAGCATTTAGATGAATTGGCCCGGCTGGCGAAACATCCCAAAGTCGTCGCCTGGGGCGAAATCGGCCTCGACTACTTTTACGATCACTCTCCGCGCGAAGTGCAGCAACGGGTTTTTCGCGACCAGATGGCCCTCGCGCAACAAGCAAAGCTGCCTATTGTCATTCACTGCCGCGATGCGTGGTCCGACTGCTTGAACATGATCGAAGTGCACTGGCGCCCCACCGGGCTCGGCGGAATTTTGCACTGCTTCACCAGCACCCTGGAAGATGCTCGTCGCGGAATCGAAATGGGATTCCTGGTTTCGTTTGCGGGGAATTCAACTTATCCGAAAACGGAGAACCTTCGCGACATTGCGAAAGCTTTGCCGGTCGAGAAGATTCTGATTGAAACGGACTCTCCGTATCTTGCGCCGCAGCCCTGGCGCGGCAAGCGTAACGAGCCTGCCTACGTTGCGGAAGTAGCGCGCACGCTCGCGAGTGTGAGAAACTTGTCGCCGGACGAAGTTGCCGCCGCCACTTCTGAGAATTTTCGGCGCTTCTTCGGCCTTGCCCGGCCAGCAACTCTGACGGCCCCAGGTCTCAAAGACAAAGGTTAGATCGGGAGATTTGCCATCGCGCTGCTCACGGCTAAAGAGATTTTTGATCTCGTTCGCGACGACCTCCTCTTGGTCGAAGAAGAGCTTGCGCGGCAAAGCGAAGCCGCTTTTCCGCCGGTTTCCGAAATCACTGCGTATTTGCTGGGCGGAGGCGGGAAGCGCATGCGTCCCGCTCTCTTGCTTCTTTCCGCAAGCTACGCGGGCCGCAAAGATCACAGCGCGATCCGTCTCGCCGCAGTTGTTGAACTTCTGCACAGCGCGACGTTGATTCACGATGATGTCATCGACAGCGCAGACACTCGCCGCGGCCGCCCTTCCGCCAATTCAAAATGGGGCAATCATCGCAGCGTGCTTACCGGAGACTGGTTGTACATGCAGTCGTTTCAGATGGCTCTGGAGGAGCGCAATTTTCGCATCCTCGACATTCTGATCGACTTGACCCAGAAAATGGTCGAAGGCGAACTGATTCAACTCGCTAAAATCGGACGCATCGATGTAACCGAAGAAGACGCTCTGCGGCTGGCGACGTACAAGACCGCGTGCCTTTTCAGCGGCTGTGCGCGGCTTGGCGCCGTGCTCGGCGGTCTTGAGGGCGAAGAAGAGCAAGCGCTCGCCGATTACGGGCGCTACGCCGGACTGGCGTTTCAACTCGTCGACGATTTGCTGGATTTCACGGCGTCCGCGGAACAGCTTGGCAAACCCGTTCTTAGCGACTTGAAAGAAGGCAAAGTAACGCTGCCGCTGATCTACGCGATGGAAAATGGCCATCGCGACGCGCGTGAACTGGTCGCCCGCGTGCTCCAAGAAAAAGAATTTGATTCCGTGCGCCCCGAGACGATCGTTTCGCTCGTTCACGAATCCGGCGCACTCGACCGCGCCCGCGCGCTCGCGCAAGATTATGCCCGCCGCGCCAAGGCCTGCCTTAACGGCCGCCACGATTCCGAATACTCGCGCGCGCTCGCGACGTTGCCGGATTTTATCCTCAAACGCGAGAACTAGTCGCGCCAAGCGTCATGCTGCCCTTCAAACTGGTTTACCACGAGCGCTACGATCTGAATCTTGGCCCGCACGTTTTCCCATCCCAGAAATTCCGCCTCATCTATGAAATGCTTCTCCGCGAGGGACTCGCCAAGCAGGAAGATTTTGTGCGCCCAGATCCTGCGGCCGACGAAGACATTCTGCGCGTGCACACTTCCGACTGGGTGCGCAAACTGAAAACCGGCACACTCACTGCCAGCGAGGTGATGCAGCTGGAAGTGCCCTATTCGCCAGAACTCGTCGAAGCAGTGTGGCTGGCCGCAGGCGGGACCATTCTCGCCGGGCAAGCCGCGCTGCGCGAGGGATTCGGATCGAACCTGAGCGGCGGGTTTCATCACGCCTATCCTGGCCACGGCGAGGGTTTCTGCGCCATTCACGATGTAGCTGTGGCGATTCGAAAACTGCAAGCGGACGGCGCAGTAAAAAAGGTGATGGTTGTTGACACCGACGTGCACCACGGCAACGGCACGGCCGCGATTTTCCGCAATGACCCCACAGTCTTTACGATTTCGATTCATCAGGAGAATAACTATCCGGCGCACAAGCCACCGTCAAGCATCGATCTGAACATGGCCGACCGCGCCGATGACGATGAATATCTGGGCGCGCTGATTCCCGCAGTACAAAAGGCGCTTGACGAATTTCAGCCGGAGATTCTTTTTTATGTTGGCGGCGCCGATCCCTACTGCGAGGACCAACTTGGCGGGCTGTCACTGACGAAGGAAGGATTGAAGCAGCGCGACCGCCAGGTTTTTGTGGATGCACGCCGCCGCAAGATTCCGGTGGCGACGACGCTGGCTGGCGGCTACGCGCGCAGAGTCGAGGACACCGTTAGAATCCACGTCAATACGATCCTGTCCGCTCGGGAAGTGGCTGAGAAATATTCCCACGAATCTTCGAAGAGTGCTTAGGGCTCCGCGCGATTAGGGTTCGGAATTTCCGGCGGGCGATGAGGCGCTCTGCGGAGCCAGGGCGCGCCGGACGGCTGCAGCCAGATTGGCCTCAAAGGTGTCGGGTTCGAAACCATCGGAACGATAGGCAATTTTCCCGTCGCGATCGATCACCATCACAGTCGGGAAAGAGTTCACGGCGAGAAACCGGTCAAGGCCGTCGGCAAATACAACTGCGGTGCGCGGCTTGTCCTCTTCCAGATAGCTCTTCACCAGAGTTTCATCTTCGTCGCAGTTGGCGGCCAGAAAAAGAACATCTGCATTCGCCTGGAAGTCCGCGGCGACGCGAGCAAAAAAAGGCTCCAGTGCGTGGCAAGGGCCGCACCAAGTGGCCCAGAAATTAAGGACGAGGATTTTTCCTCTCGCATCT
>MNDE01000073.1 GCA_001914785.1 Acidobacteria bacterium 13_2_20CM_57_17
CGGATCAACGGCTGCTTGCTCGTCATATTTTCTTGGCTCATGCCGTGAGCTTACGGCACGTGATTCTTTTTGCAAGACTGAAATTCGGAGAGTTTCTTCACAGCTTCTAAAGGATTGCAGCGTATAGGTTTAGGGTATGGGGGTCGGCAAAAGTATTGAGGGGAAAGGACTTAGGGGATGGGGGCAGGGGAATAGGGGTTAGGACAAGAAGGAAGACAGGCGGTCGGCGAGGGTGGGATGCGAGATACACAAAGAAATGTATCACGAAGGTCACGGATTGTCAAGTTATTTGTTGTATATCATTCGAACGGAGCGGGAAGTTGAAGAAGAAGCGGCTACTTATGGCTTGGAAGGGGGGCGGTAGGTGGAACTGTAGGCGCCCTCGGGGACCCGGCTTTCTAACCGAGAAGAACTGGACTAAGAGCTTTGAGATCACCGAGGCAGGTAGGTTGAAGAGCCTCAAACTCCTTTTGAGGTATTTTTAGATACTTCCACTGTTTTTCAGTCAGGTTTGTCGCGTTTTCGCACCAGCGTATGGCGGCAGCGTCTTTCCTCAGAACGTCTACGTTTTCCTGCCCTTTGGACTCAAGCAACCACTGAACCCCTGACTTGTCGATGGCGACGAAATCCGGCTCGTAGTTCCGAAGATTCGTGGAAGTATCCGTGTATTCGATGGTAAAGCCGAATGCTCTGGGCAGTTTCGCGAATGCTGTCACGTCCTTTGCATTGTCCAAGAATTTTGCGAACTCGCGCTCGAAGTCATTGTCACAGGGCACGAGATTGAAGATGCATTTTTGGCCTTCCCATACAGGCCGCGACCATGGGAAAGGCTGGCAAGTGGAAAGTAGGCGCGCGGGCTCGAGAAGCTGTGGCGTTTGTTCCTCGATGGTCAGGGCCTGGAGAGCCTTCTTGAAGACGTCCACGCAAACGGAGTGCGCGACCGCCGTACTCATCGCTTTCACAATGGCATGGTCGTTCAGGTCGACTGCGTGACCGAATGCCTTCTGCTCGAAGAATTCTCTAACTTTGGGAGCCAAGACGGCAAATTGAGCAGGAAGCTTCACTGCCTCCGCGATTCGGCGGGCATAGTAACCGATAACTTCTTGAGCGGTCTGTGGGTCCGGGATCGTGTACTCACGCTCAAATTCCTTCTTCAGCGTGATAATGTCGTGACCTTCGTATGTGAACGTTTTTGAACGCGGATCGTCCTCACTCATTGGCAAGACGATCGATTGAAAAGTCATCACCTCGAGAGCGGCAATCTCTTCGGCGAGGCTCTTCTTACGCACAAGAGAAGGTGTGAGGACAGGCAGTCCGATGACGCAGCTCCGCGAAGAATTGTGACGCTAGGTATCATTGAGCGATATAGCCAGTCTAGTCAATAAAGGGGACACCGGAGCGTTACTTGCGCCCGCTCTTGCCGTCCAATTCAAAACGAACTCGGCGCTCGTCCAAGAGGTCCCAGCCGCTGTCTTTGAGCGCTTGGTCGATCAGGACGCGGGAGAATGCCTCGGGTTTGGGCATGATGGGAAGTGCGAGTATAACGCGAGCGGGCAGAGGAAATGTATCGTGGCGTGCTATTGAAGCACGGGTCTAAAGAAAAGGCACGGGTCTAAAGACCCGCCATTACGGAGAGGAAAAAGAACGGGTCTAAAGACCCGCCACTACGAAAGCCACTACCTGGATTTCCAGGGGGCGGACCACGAGGTAGCGGAGGTGGCGCGTCTGATCCAATTGATCGTTTCGGAGCCGGAGTAGGGAAATTCGTTGGGACGATTACACAGGTGTTTGCGAACGGGATTCCACCAGATGTAGCAGGCAACTTCCTCTATTTGATCGGCAGGCCGAAGAATGTGGTCGTAATAACTCGATTCCCAGAGAGCGCGGCGGTGGGATTTGCGAAACCGGAAGGCCGTGCGCTGTTTGAAGAGGCGGATAAATTCGAGCAAGTCGCAGCGGTCATGCGCACCTTCGACAAGAATATGAAGGTGATCAGGCATCAGACAGTAGGCATGAAGCCGGTACGAGTGGCCGGCGGCGCATTCGAGCAGCAAAGAAAGAACAACGTGAGCGGTGGTTTCCTCGCGGAGATAGGACGCACGATGGTCACAGCAAATGGTGACGAAATAGGTTTTGCGACCGAGGTAGTTTTTCGGCGGTAGGCGGGCGACCTTGCGGTGGGCGGGCATACGGAAGAGTAATATACAGAAAGAGGAATGAGGAAGAGAAGAGAGGAGTTGTAGTGGCCGGTCTTTAGACCGGTTCGGAGGGAAGGTGCGGTGCAAGGCAAAGGGCTAAAAGCACGGGTCTTCCCGGTCAGAATCACCGGGACGCGAACACCGCGAAAGACCCGCCACTACTGATTGGCCGACGAAGAGCACGGGTCTAAAGACCCGCCACTACAAGTGCTTGAAGAGATGGGCGATTTTCTTGCCGGCTTCTTCGGTGTAATAGACGGTGACGTGCTCACCCTTCTTGGCCCCAATGGCGGAATAGCGGCCAACGGCTTTGCCCGTGTCCACGGTGGCATGGCCGGAAACTTCGAAGGCTTCCTTGGTGCCATCCGCCGTCTTCACCGCGACGACTTTCGTACCCTTGCCGACATCTTCGACGGTGCCTTCGGTAGTGTGGACCGTTTTGTCGCCGAACCACTCAACGGAATGGGCGGTCTTTTCCGCGCCTTCGCCAGTGGCGTGGACGATGACGTGCCCGCCTTCCTTGCCGACAAGGTCGGCGCCCTTAGCGCCATCCTTCAGGCCATGGACAACGGTTTTCTCGGTGAACTTGGCCGTTTCCACTGTGCCGTCGGCGGTCTTCACGGCAATCGTTTTTGCTCCGGCATCGACTTTTTCGACGGTGCCGGTGATGACGTGTGTGGGATTCTGCGCGCGCGCCACGGCAATGGCGAAGCACGCCGTGAGGAGCACGAGGACTACCCGAAGTGAGGCTCGGAGCAAGCGGGATTGCATAGATTCTCCTTGGAGTGTGGGGGCTGGAAGTAGCACCTTAAGAGTATAGGGAATTGCGGAGTTTGAATCCAGGATAGCGCATGAGGCGCGAAGCGCCGAGTTATGCCGGGAGGGGGACGGTGTGTTAGTGTAAATTTTCCAAAATTGCGTGCGAGGATTCTGATGTCGAAACCGAAAGTGTTTGCGACCCACAGCTTGTTCGATGCCGCGCGGAAAATTCTGAACGAAAGCTGCGAGATGGAATACTGGGCCAAGCCGGAACGCCCGCCGCGGGAAGAAGTCTTGCGGCGCGTGAAAGACAAAGAAGGCCTGGTGTGCCTGCTGACCGAGAAAGTAAACGAGGAGTTCCTGAAGGCGGCGCCGAAACTCCGTATCGCCGCGAACGTGGCGGTGGGATTCGACAACATCGACGTAGCAGCGTGCACGAAGCGAGGCGTAGCGGCTACAAACACTCCTGGCGTGCTGGACGAAACGACGGCGGATTTTGCGTGGACGCTGATGATGGCAGTCGCGCGGCGGTTGGGTGAAGCCGAGGCACTAGCGGGTTCTGGAAAATGGAAACATTGGGACCTGGATCAACTGGTGGGGACGGATGTGTGGGGGAAGACGCTGGGCATCGTGGGATTTGGGCGGATTGGACGGGCAATGGCGCGGCGCGCGAGCGGTTTTCAGATGAAAGTAATTTATACAGATGCAGTGCGCGCTCCAGAAGCAGTGGAGAAAGAGTTGAAAGCGGAGTTCCGGGAAATGAATGCATTACTTGCGGAGGGTGATTTCATCAGCCTGCATGTGCCATTGCTGCCGGAGACGCGGGGATTATTTAATGCGCCGAAATTCCACCGCATGAAACCGACGGCGTTCTTGATCAACACATCGCGGGGCCCAGTCGTGGATGAAGCCGCGCTGGTGGCGGCGCTCGAAAGCGGGAAGATTGCAGGCGCGGGGCTTGACGTTTATGAAAACGAGCCGTTCATCCATCCCGGGCTGAAACGCGCGAATGTGGTGCTGGCCCCTCACGTTGCGTCGGCGTCGTTGGAGACGCGGACAAAAATGGCGTGCATCGCGGCGGAAAACGTGGTCGCGCTGTTCGCGGGGAAACGGCCGCCGAACATTTTGAATCCGGAAGTGCTGAAGGCGTCGTAACGAATCTCCAGGCAAACCTCTCATGCCGCAATTGAAGGAACAGGCCCGGCAAATTTTCCACGAAACCCTGGCGGCCATCGATATTCCCGCGACGATGCAGCGAAAGCTGCAGCGCAAGGGAACGGTGCTGCTGTGCGGCGGAACGAAAATCGATCTGCGGAATTTTGAGAAATTGCGCGTGGTGGCGATCGGGAAAGCGGCGCACGCAATGGTCGAGGGGCTGAGGCTGGTGCTAGCACCATTCTTAAGAATCGAAGGCATAGTTTCCGCACCCACGGCGGCGCAAAAGCCATTGCCGGGAATGAAGTATTTTGTGGCGGGGCATCCCGTGCCAAATGCCGAGAGTTGGAAGGCGGCCGAGGCCATACTGGCGCTGCTGAAAAAATGCGACGAGAAAACCTTAGTTTTCTTTCTCCTTTCAGGCGGAGGATCGGCGCTCGTGGAACTGCCGCTGGGCTCAGCGCTGACATTGGATGATGTTCAGCAAACGTACCGCGCGCTAGTGACGTGTGGCGCGCCAATCGAGGCTATCAACACCGTGCGCAAGCACATTTCAGCGGTAAAAGGCGGCCGGCTCGCAGCTGCGGCGCAAAACGCCACGAAGGTCACGCTGGCCGTGAGCGACGTACCAGTGGAAAAGGAATCGGCGCTGGCGTCCGGACCGACCCTTCCCGACCCAGCCACGGTTGGAGACGCGAAGCGCATCATCGCTGAGCATTCCCTGTACGACAAGTTCCCGCTCGCGCTGCGACGCTGGCTTGACGAAGGGAAAATGCCGGAGACGCCGAAAGCAGACGCCGCCGCATTTCGAAACTCGCATTTCTTCCTGCTGCTGGGAATGGATGATTTGTTTCATCCGGCGCATCACGCCGCGGAAGCCAAAGGATTCGTCGCCTGTTGCGACAACACAAGCGATGACTGGCCGGTGGAGAAAGCCGCAGTATTCCTGCTGGAACAGTTGGAGGCATTGCGGAAAACACACGCGGGGCATCGGGTTGCGCTGATTGCGGATGGAGAGGTGAGTTCACCGGTCACGGGCGATGGAATCGGAGGAAGAAATTCTGCTTTTGTGCTGGCGTGTGTGGAGAGAATCGCAGGAAAGAAGATTGCCGTGCTTAGCGCCGGCACCGACGGAATTGATGGAAACAGTCCAGCGGCGGGAGCGGTAGCTGACGGTGAGACTTTGGCCCGGGCGCAGGCGGTGGGACTCGATCCGGAGGATGCCTTCCGGCGGAGCGATGCGTTCACGTTTTTTTCGAGGGTGGACGATGCAATTGTCACGGGGCCGATGGGAAACAATCTGCGCGATTTGCGGATATTACTGGCGGAGCCGTAGAAGAGCGGATTGAAGTCCGCCCACCCCAAATTACGGCTTTACTGGCGGGAGGCGCTTCTCCATGGACTTGAGGCGCTCGCTCATTTCCTGAAGCAGGCGCTCGAGCTTTTCGAGCCGTTGTTCGGTCACAGGTTTTTCACCACCGGCATTTTCGGCGGATTCCTCGTCGCCATCTCCCGAACTGGGATTGGCACGCGGTTTTGCATCCGCGGGTTTCTTAAGACGCGCGATCTGTCCCTTGATCATGGGCGCCATTTCGATGCTCAGGTCGTCGCTCTTCAGCAGGGCTTCGAGCGCGGGGATGGCGGTGGCGTCACCCCGCGTACCAAGGGCATAGATAGCGGCCATGCGAACGGGAAAATGCGGCTCCGTGAGATAGGCGGCAATCTGTTTAGTGATGTCCTGGTTGTCCTTCTGCAGCCGCGCGAGGCTGTTGATGGCGGCCCGGCGCGAATCGATGGGCTTGCCGGCGGCAGACCATTGCAATAGAAGCGGCACGGCCTTATCGTCGCCCAGCGCACCGAGCGCGCGAAGAGCGGCGTTGCGGAGGAAGCCGTCCGGCGAATCGGCATTGACGGCGGCCTCGAGCGTTGCGAAGGCCGTTGATGTCTTAAGCTGGCCCAGCGCTTGCAACGCAGCGGCGCGGGCGCGATACGAATCGTCCTGTTTGGCGACCGAATTGAGCTTCGCCACAATCGCCGCATCGTCCTTGAAATTGCCCAGCGCGCTGACCACGCGACTGCGCACCCACGGCTTATCGTTCGAATCCAGCGCAGCGGAGAGCAGCCTGGAGGCTGAAGCGCTACCCAACTGGCCGAGAGTGTCGGCAGCAGTGGCGCGAACTCCCCACGCTTTGTCATTGCGAAGCGCGTCGCCGAGCGCAGCGACGACTTCCTCGTCGTTCTTGATCTTGCCCAGCGCCACAACCGCGTCGGCGCGATCGGAGAGATCCGCGGCATTCTTCAATTGATAGAGCCACTCTTTCTTTTCTTTGCGGAATTCGGCGGACCTGAGGACATGCCCACCTTTATCGAAGAGAACCATGAGGGGGGCAGACTCCGCGGGGAGTGTAAGAGTCTGCTTCTCTTTCGAAACGGTGACGTTGTAGAGCTTGGGTCCTGACGTGGTCGTGATTTCGACTTCGACAGGAACGCGGAAGAGCCCCACGCGGCCTTCGACTGTTTGCGTTTGCTTGAGGGTGAGGGCGACTTGGTGTTTTTCGGCGTCGTAGGAATAGCTCAAGTCAAATTTCGGCGCGCCCGCGCCGTATAGCCATTGGCTGAAGAACTGGTCCACGTTTGTGTGCGTCACTTCTTCGATGGCTTTGGCGAAATCTGCGGTAACAACATTTTTGCCGCGATTCGCTTCGAGATAATGTTTCAGGCCGCGGTAAAAAGCGTCTTCGCCGAGTTGGTGGCGAAGCATATAGAGAACCCACCCGCCCTTGCCATAAGCGTTGCCGTCGAATTCACTGGAATCATCGAAATCGTGGCGAACGATTGGCTTGTTCCAGAGGTTGCTGCTCGCGAACCACTCGCGTGTGTTATTCCAGCGCTCGTAATCGACTTGGTCCTTGCCGAAGTGCGCTTCCGTCCATACCGTCTCCATGAACGTGGCGAAGCCTTCGTTGAGCCAAACGTCGCCCCAATCTTTGCAGGTGACGAGATCTCCGAACCACTGGTGGCCGAGTTCGTGAGAGATCAAGTCGTCCTCGCCGGTGAAATATTCGAGAGCGAGCTTGGGATGAACGAGGGAAGAGCTGGTATTTGTGGTGGCGCTGGAATTTTCCATGCCGCCGGCGACAAAATCATCGACCATGACCTGCGCATATTTTTCCCAGGCGTAGTCGACGCCAATTTTCTTGCTGAATAGCTCCATCATGGCCGGAGTGCGACCGTAGTTGATCGGGAGGCGGTCGCCGCGGCCTTTTGGCGCATAGTAGGTGACGGGGATGCCGCGCCAAGACTCTTTCACCTCGTCGAATTCGCCCGCCACCACAGTAATCAGGTAGGTGGAGCTGGGAACAGACTCTTTCCAATACCAGGTCTTCAAGCCCTTGCCCGCGTCGCTGACGCTGATGAGCTTGCCGTTCGAGACGGTGATCCACGCTGCTGGCACCGTCAAGATCGTTTCCGTTGTCAGCCGGTCATTCGGATAATCGTAGGTCGGCAAGTAGTAATGCGTGTCTTCTGATTCGCCTTGCGTCCAGATCTGGCTGGGACGGTCCGGGTAGTCCTTGTCCGGCAGGATGAAATACATTCCTTTTGTTGGTTTGCCTTCGTACCGAATGGTGACGTCGAATTTGTCCCCAGACTTGGCCTCAGAGGCGAGCGGAATGATCAATTTCTCCGCGGTGGTTTCAAATTTTGCAGCAGCCTTGTTGACCGTCACTTTCTGAATGGTGAGCCCGGCGGAGTCGAAAACGATTTTTGCGGTGCCGTCGCGCAGAATCGAGAGCGAGTGCGTAACCTCGCCGAGAACTTTTTTCTGTTCGAGGTTGAAGCGCAGGGAAATCTTCGAATGCTGCAAATCATAGTCGCGGCTGCGCGCGAACGGCTCATCGGCTAAAAGTTCTGGCGCAGCAAGGAAACATGTCAAGAGTACGGCGAGTGCAAGAAACGCGGGACGTCTGCGAAGTGGATTGGCAACGTGAAGGGACTCCCTGATCATTCAGCTTTGCTCCTGTAAATGGTGTGTCCTGCACGCTCCAGGGCAGCGACAGCGGCCGACAGAGTTTCGGAAGCGACGAGCAGGTAATCTGTATCAAACGTCGAGACGGCAAACAAACTGATTTTTGCATCAGCTAGCGGCTTGGCGAGCGCGGCCAGCACACCGACTTCGGACAAAACGAAAGGCCCATGAACTTTCAAGACGCGCCAGCCGGGCTGGGACTGAACGCCGGCGGGAACGCAAGAGAGTTCCGTGACGACAGAAAGCTCATCGCCGGTCCGCGTAACGGAAAAGAACGGGCCTTGCGTCGCCCAATCGGGAATCGGCGAATCCGCTGCGAGTCGGGAAATGGCGAAACGCTCAGGCAGCAAACTGAGCTCAAGATGACGGCTCTCAGCGGTCATTGAGAGCTAGGGCAGACCGCCGACGAAGTAATCGTAATAAGACGTCTCCACTTCTCTTTGGCATTTGCGAAGGAGTTTCCCTGGCCAAATAAACGGTGCTCATCAGAAGCTGGTCGACGGCAGTGCGCGCCGCTTCCCTCGGCCTGCATCAGTATAGCGAATCGCGTGATGGTCCCGCCGGCTATAGCACATAGTTAGTGAACACGCGCTTCTACTCATGGAGTTCACGCACAATCCTGCGGTGTATACTAACGCGGTTGACAAGAAGAGAGGTTACTTCCTTCCTATGACGAGACGAGAGTTGGCCTCTAGGGACACGCGCAAGGAACAGGCTGGGTTTGCGAGCGAGCTTATCGCTATTCGCCAGAGGTTCGATCTGTCACAGAGTGCAGCGGCCAATCTCCTGGGCGTACCTTCAAGCGCGGTTGCCAGAATTGAGCAAGGCATCATGGCGCCATCAGCAGAAACCGCCCGCGCCCTAAAGATTCTTCCAACCCTCGCCGAAGGAAAGGCCCCGTCCCCTTGCGCAATTGGAAGCAGTATTGGCCTGGATGGGCCTGATGAACTGAAGGCTCACACTTTGACGTGTGATACCTGCCAGGCATATTTCGAATGGATGCTTAGGCGGTCTCTATTAGACCGGTTCGAGTTTTCCCGACGCGAAGAAACAACCGTTAAGTGATGACCACTATCACCCATTCGAGGCGCCACTTGAAAGATGGGTTTCTGCTTTTGGTGGTCGCGCAACCTTCTTGTCGGCTGCAAAACGGCCCGCCAATCTCCTCAGCTCAAAAAAAGCGCCCGAGACAGCGTGCTTCATCGCCAGTGACGATTCGATCCCGCACGTGCACCCCGGGCATTCACGCCGAAGCATGGCTTCACTTTGGAGCCTGTATTCTTCCGACGCCAAAATATTTTCCAGTTTGTCTCGCAGGATGTTCCCTACGGGTTTCAGAGGATAACAGCCAGTCATGACATCACCGTTGGAAAGCACGAAAACTTGCAAATAACCGAGCACGCAGGGAGGCTCGGAAATCTCCTGCTGCCGGTAATATCGCGAGATGTAGTCAACCTCGTACGCCGGCCTTTTCAAGGTCTCCCGGAGGAATCTCGTAATCTCCTCGACTTCGCTCTGTTGCGGCCACATCGCCGCCATGTCCGCGTCCTTCAGGAAAGGCAGGCTTTCGCTCAAAATATTGTATTGGACCGACGCTCCGGCTTCTTTCGCCACCGCGGCCAGTCTTTCCAGTTCTTTGGCGGACATGCGATTCAGCGTCACGGATAAAACCACTTTTTTGCCTTGCAGCAGCCGGATGCCCTCAAGCCCCAAATCAAAATAGCCTCGGATTCCCCGTATGAGGTCATTCGTTTCTTTTAAACCGTCGATGGATACCGCCACATCGGTTATAGGAGATGCGTTGACTTCATTGTGGAGCTTTTTTAGCAAAAGCCCGTTCGTTTGCACGATGATTTGTTTGAATGACTGGGTCTCCGCTTGCCGCAGGATGTCGAAGAAGTCTGTGCGCAACAACGGTTCTCCACCGGTGAACCTTAGGGAGTGTATCCCCGCAGCTGCTATTTCGTTGATCAGTGAGATGGCGCGGTTCGTAGTGATTCCATCTTCCCATCGAGTCTGCCAGTAATTACAGCTAATGCATTTCGCCTGACAGTTTTCCGTCAATTTCACGTGGGCGGACAGTGGCCGCATCTTTGTGGGCAGGAGTCTTTGCGAGATCTGGCTTCCCAACCAGACTCTCGGCAAGTACGACATTTCAGAAACCATTTCCCCCCTCACAGTTCACCCGCATTCCCTCCAATATTTCTTCCACGTGAGCATCTCTGGCCCTTTATTACCATGATTGTGAAGCTTTAGCCGGGTGGGTGGCGGCTACTAAGACTGCTTCTTCTTTTTTTCTCGATACCTCCTTTGATTTTCCCTGTCTTTAGTTCGGATTGCAATCTACTTTTTCGTCATATTTTCACGAAGCTACGGAGCCGGTGAGAGTTCGCCAAGGCTCTCAGTGCATCCCACCAGCTTCGGAAGGCCGCCGGGAGCTGCGTGTCAGCAAAAGGATGATTCGTCAGAGCTATTTTCCCACCGCTGGAAATCACCACGTTCACGCTCTCCGCTCCCATCAGTTTTTCAAAGCGGGGCATTTGTAAGTGATCTGCTACAAGGTAATACCGCTCCGACCTGCGCCAGTCTTCTGCTCTCCGGGGCCGGGGTTTACATCATCGAGTTCGTTTGCACGTGTCGTCCGGCGAGCATCCGGCCTCACTCCAAGTGTGGCTATTTTGTCGAGAACCGTTTCGTGGCAAGGAAGTAGCCTGTGGACGAAAGGGAAGAGGGCCGGGAGTGCCGGCCCTCGCGCAGAAACTTACGCACCCAACGCCTGGCGTCTCTTAAGAGCTAGTTGTGTCTATAGGATATGTTCGTATTACCGGGGTCCTGATACGCCAGATAAACAGTTGAGCCCAAGACAGTCAGAGAAGGTGTCCAGCGCATTTGATTTCCTGCCCAGTTTAGCCCTGACCACGATGTACCCCCATTGCTGAAGATGTATTTGAGCCACTGCGACCCGGTATCATCCTCTGCAAAGGCGTAAAGTATTCCGTTATAGCTGAGCAGAGCTAATCCGGCGCAGCTGCCATTTAGATTCTTATATCCCCACGAGATAGCTCCACCCACTTCCGGGGCGTTGGTGCCGTTTGCGAGTCCAACGATGGCTTCATGTTCAACAGGGCCAGGAGTGTTCGAGGTGAAGCCAACCCATGGGGCCCCATTGTACATGGTCAAAGATGGACGACTGACAGTGGTGTAAGCCGAAACGCTAACCCCGTTGCCAACTAGCGGCTGAATCGTAGTGCCGTCAGTCGTGTACGACATGTAGACGCGATGGTCATTGCCAACCGTCGCGATGTATGCGGTTGTACCATCACTTGTCAAGGCAGGGGTAAAGGCGACGTCGGGATATTGATTCCCTATCCCCCCAGCGCCATATGACTGAAGAAGTGGAGTCCCGAAATGGACCCCATCAGTCGATGTCGCAAGCGCTAGATACGTCGGATTGAAGGTTGGATAAACATAGGAAAGCAACACCTGCCCGTTAAGGACGCACACGCCAACATCAGTAAGCCCTGAATTATAGACAACTATGCCTGTCGATGACGGGTTACCGCTCAAGCCAAAGTCTACATAAATTGTGGCGTTGCTGTGGTTAACATAATACATAACTAGTTGATTGTTAAAAACGATGATTGTCGGGGAACCGTTATTTACAACATTGTCAACCATTTGGACTGCAGAACCGAAATTGATGGTTTGAGAGTGTGCCGGTCCGGGGAAAATTGCACCAGCCAGCAAGGCGGCAATGCACAATTGTGCTGTTTTCGCGAAATGCTTGCTAAACACACCTAACATTGACATAAAGTCTCCTTTGATCGAAACCCCAAAGACAGGCTCAAATGGTGGGCCATCTGCGCAGAATCGAGGCGGGCTAAGCACTTTTTATATATAATGCCGTCACTGTGCTGTCAAGCGAATAGTTGTAAATGACAAGTAATGATAAGTTTCTGGCGGGTGGCAAAGACGTAACTCGAACGACCGAATTTGGTGCCGGGCCCTTCGGTCTTAAGGGTCCGGCGGATGGCAGGGCCTTAGCTCCTGGGTGGCGCACCCCTTTGGCGTTTGGTTTTGCAAAGGGTGCGGGGGCTCGTCTCAAACACGAATCATTCTATCTTTGAGTATCTAAACCACTTAAACTAATCCTTGACATACGTTACCGATATGGTATAATGATATTGTTAAGTCGGCCACATTTCTTCCGCCTGCCCGACCTACCGTGGTGATTGTAGATACTGATCTTGTCGGTATCACAGATTCCAACCCTGTCGGAAAGGAGGGCCCCTTGCGAACCGTGCCCGCCCTCCGAGCGCTCCGTCCTACTGCCACAAACTCTTCGCATTTCTCGCCGTTTCGTTCTCGCCTACCTCTCGCTCGCCTAACCTCTTTAGCTGCAACACTTATGGATTCCCCAGCAAACTGTTGCAAACACAAGATTTACGGCAGCGCTAAATCCTTTAGATGCAACATTTACAAAAAACTGGGGGGAGGGTACTCCTGTCAATTTTGGAAAGGCCTGCGCGGATCGGCCATGAGGACTCGCCTTCTTACTCAAGTTCTTTCTTTTCACACTATTGCGCACTCTTTTGCATTCATCAAAAACTCAACTCTTTTGTTCTCAATCGTTTCCGCACTCTTTGCCCAAAACCACCCGGGTGGGGGGTGCTTTCCCCAGAGTCCGGTCGCCTCTAATGAATTTTGTTTGCGCCGAGCTCGCCGCAGCACTAAGATGCACCCAATTTCCTCCCGTTGGAGGTTTCTATGCGACGAAAAATATGGCTCATCGGCATACTGGTTTTCTTCGGAGTCCGCTCCGCTCCCGCCCAGCAGATTGGCAAGTACGTTCCCGTCCAGGCGGGGTCGGAGGTGGACCACGCGTTGACGGAGATCAACGCGGCGACCGATGCGGCACAGAAGCTTGCGCTCATCGACAAGTTTGCTGCGGGACCCGGCAACGAAGGAGACAATCCCATCCTGGCCAATGGTCTGTACGTGGACTACTACATTGCGCTGAAGAATTACGACAAGGCGTTTGAATATGGCGACAAACTTTTCGCAGTCGACCCTGACAATTTTCAGAATGCCATGAACATGATCCGCGCCGCTTCCGAAAAGGGAGATTCCGAGCGGCTTGTCGCGTACGCGGAGAAAACAGGAGGAATTCTCAAGCGCTACAAGGAAGCCCCTGCTCCTGCGGGGACCGACGCTTCGCAATGGGAGCGTCAGAAGTCGCAGGTGCTGGAGAATAACAAGGACAGCATCATTTACATTCAGCAGGTAGTCTACAACGGGGCCATTCAGGCGAAGGACACAGGGAAGCGCGCGGGATACCTGACGCGGTTCGCGCAGGCCTTTCCGGATTCACCGTACGCGAATCAGGCGCTCGGAGTGGCCGCAACGTCTTATCTGCAAGCGCAAAACACGCCCAAAATGCTGGAAGTGGCCAACGGGCTTCTGGCGAAGGATCCGAACAACGTGGGGATGTTGCTGCTGCTTTCCGACTATTATTGCGATAAGGCCGACCAGCTTGCCAAAGCCGAAACGTACGCGAAAAAAGCAATCTCCGTGCTGGGCGTGGCCTCAAAGCCGGAGGGTGTGGCAGACGACCAGTGGGATCGGCAGAAAAACCTCCAGAAAGGGTTGGCGTTGAGCTCTCTTGGACAAGTGAACATCGAAAAGAAGGACAATGCCCAAGCCGTGGAAAACCTGAAAGCAGCGGCGCCATTGTTGAAGGCGGATGACGGCAGCTACGGGCGAAATCAATATCGCTTGGGGTATGCGTTGCTGAATTTGAAGAGAACCGCCGAGGCCAAGGACGCGTTCACGCAAGCCGCTTCCGTGAACGGTCCGTATAAATCACTGGCACTGGACAAGTTAAAGGCCAGCGGAGGGCCAGCGACGGCGAGGCGAAAGTCTCCTTAAAGGACAATCGAGAATCGCAAGTGGCAGCCCGCGCATCAAATTTATGTCCATAGTGGAGTGGCTAGAGGCTTGCGGCGAGAGGTGATATCCATGGCGGAAATAGCGACATTCGGAGCGGGGTGCTTCTGGGGCGTCGAAGCGGCATTTCAGCGCGCGCCAGGAGTGATTGATACCGCAGTGGGGTACAGTGGCGGCGAGAAGCCCAATCCGACCTACAAAGATGTCTGCACGCATGAAACGGGGCATGCGGAAGTTGTGCAGATAACGTTTGATCCCACGAAAGTGAGCTACGAACAGTTACTCGACATTTTTTGGCAGGCTCACGACCCAACGCAAGTGAACCGCCAGGGACCGGACTTCGGCACGCAATACCGCACGGCAATTTTCTTCCATTCGCCGGAGCAAGAAGCGGCAGCCAAGAAGTCACGGGCGGCGCTCGAAGCCACCGGCAAATTCAAGCGTCCCATCGCGACGGAGATTACTCACGCAAGCACGTTCTATCGCGCCGAAGAATATCACCAGAAGTACTTGCAAAAGCGCGGCGTGGCCTCTTGCCATTTCTGATTAACGCACAATTCCAAAACAGCAAAGGCCGGGCAGAAGTGCCCGGCCTTTTTCATTCGGAAACTCGAATAGTCGCGATTGGAAAATGGCGGAGAGGGTGGGATTCGAACCCACGGTACGGTTTCCCGCACGCTCGCTTTCGAGGCGAGTGCTTTCAACCGCTCAGCCACCTCTCCGCGGTCGTTGTAGGCTTAATCGTAGCAGAGCGCTGCGTTTTTCGGCAATTAAGCGCTCGACTTGCGTACCAACGAGGACCGGACAGGCCGTGCCCACCTACGCAAATCTGTCGTCAGACCCAACCTACGCTCGTTAGCGGCGTTCCGCGAAGAAGGACTGGAGGATAGTGGCGCAGTCGGTAGCGAGTACACCGGAGGTGACTTCCACCTGATGGTTGAGGCGCGGATGGGAGAGGATTTCGAAGCAGGAGCGAACGGCACCGCCTTTAGGGTCATCGGCCCCGTAGACGAGGCGCCGGACGCGGGCCTGTACGATGCCGCCGGCGCACATGCTGCAAGGCTCGATGGTGACATAGAGCGTAGTATCAGCAAGACGATAGTTGCCGAGAAGGCGGGCGGCTTCGCGAAGGACAACCATTTCCGCATGGGCCGTGGGATCATTATCGCGAATTGTACGGTTGCCAGATCGAGTGAGAATCTTGCCGTCATGAACGAGCACCGCGCCGATAGGAACTTCGGCGCCTGCGGCCGCGGCACGCGCTTCACCCAAGGCCTCCTGCATGAATTGGATGTCAATTTCCATTGCCGGAGAGAGAATACCACGCTGAAACAAGGTGAAAAGAAAGAGAGAAGGCATTGCTTGACAATTGGGGAGGGGGGAAACAAACTAAGCGCATGCGCGAACTCCTGGGGCGATTGTTTCAAGTCGATTTCTTGAAGGGCCTCGCGGTCACCTTCCGAGCGCAGCATCCCAAGAATATTGTGACGGAGCAGTATCCGCTGGAGCGGCCGATGGTGGCGGAGCGGTATCGCGGCGCGCCGCGGCTCAACAATAACCCGGAGACGGGCGAGACGCTCTGTATTGGGTGCAATTTGTGCGCCCTGGCGTGTCCGGAGAACCTGATTGTGGTGGGCTGGCAACGCGACGATGCCACGCGAAGGAAAGTGCTAACGAACTTCACCTACGATACTTCGCGGTGCATGTTCTGTGGACTCTGTGAGGATGCTTGCCCCGTGGACGCACTGGAACTAACACAAGATTTCGAAATGGCCTACTTCACGCGCGAAGGCGCGATTTGGGATCGCCACCGCCTCGAGCAGGGACCGACTCCGGCACGTTACACCCGCTAAAGACATCGAATGGAACTTCGCAAAGATCCCATCACTCAAAGCTGGGTCATTCTGGGACAGAAAGAGGCACGCGGCGATGCGCCGCAGGAGTGTCCGCTGGAGCCGGCCAAGCTCGAAAAGTTGCGAGCTATTATGTCGTGGCCCGCGGAAGGGGCATGGCAGGTGCGTGTGTTGCCGCACCCGGAGCCGCTATATCACATTGAGGGGGAGCCCGGGCGCGTGGCGGAGGGGATGTACGACAAGATGGTGGCACTCGGCGCCCACGAAATCGTGGTGGAGACTCCGCAGCACGACAGGCGGATGTCGCAGTTCAACGACGAAGAGATTGATCGAGTGTTGTGGGTGTGGGGGGCACGCATTGCGGATTTGAAGAAGGACTCGCGTTTCAAGTACGTCAGCGTATTCAAGAATCAGGGTGCGCTGGCAGGAGAAGAGTGGCCGCACGCGCATTCGCAGGTGACGGCCACCATCTTTGTTCCGCGCCGAATCAAGTACGAACTCAACTCCGCGCATGAATGGTTCAAGGACAAAGAGCGCTGCATTTTTTGCGACACGGTGCGTCAGGAAGAGAAGCAGGGGAAGCGCATCGTTGACGTGCAGGGAGATTATTATGCGTTGTGTCCGTATGCGTCGCGCGTTCCGTACGAAGTCTGGTTAATGCACCGGCGGCACAACCATTTGTTCGAGCAGCCTAGGCCGGGTTCGAATCGCAGGCAATTGGCGGCGCTGCTGGGCCGCGTCTTGCGCCGGCTTGAGAAGGTGGCGCCGGCATATCATCTGGTGGTGCATACCTCACCTAATACGAAGAACAAAAAGGGTGAACTGGCAGGATACTGGAAGACGCTGCCGGACGATTACCACTGGCACATCGAAATCCTGCCGATCGTGGAAAAGACCAGCAAGTCTTACAGCATCAAAGAAGTATATTTCAATTCAGAGCTGCCGGAGCAAGCGGCTGCGAACTTGCGAGCTTTGGACCCTAATTCATGAAGCATGGCCAAGCGAATGAAGGCGAGTCAGGCGGAATCTTCCTCAACTTGATCATATTGCTGTGTCTTATGATCTTTTGCGCCTTCTTGTATCTGGTGAGACGCCCCATACTTCGCTTTGCAGCGGAGATGTGGATAGTCGAAGATCCTCTCGACAAAGCCGACGCCCTGATCGTACTGGGCGACGATAATTTTTACGCCGACCGGTCAACGCGTGCAGCGCAATTGTTCAGGGAAGGGAAAGCGCCGGTGATCGTCGCGAGCGGAAGGCGCCTGCGGCCCAATGCGGGGATCGCAGAGCTGATGGAACACGACCTGCTCGAGCGTGGAGTGCCAAGAGATAGGATCGTGCGGTTTGTCCACGACGGGGATAACACGATAGAAGTAGCGCAAGCGCTTACGCGGCTGGTGAAAGAAAGAAAATGGCACAGCGTGATCGTGGTGACATCGAATTTTCACACGCGGCGGACGCGCTATGTATTCGAGCACGTTTTTCCCGAGACTGTTGAGGTGCGCGTCGCCAGCGCGAGCGATGGGGATTTCGATCCGCAGCATTGGTGGGAGAAGAGTAAATCACTGAAAGAGTTAACACAGGAATTTGCCGGGATGATGGCGAACTGGTGGGAGCTGCGAGGGAAAAACGAGAAGAAGGAAACGACGCAATCTGTAGTGGAGTTGGGAGGACTAAATCCGCTATTACTGGTGTAGCCTTTCAGGAAACACCCTAGATTTGCTACCTGCCATTCCTTGTTTACACCCGCTAAGTCGTGTACTATGTTCACTCTTCCGAGTCGCAGCTCCAACCAGCCCTGCGATAAGCGGCTTCGAAAATCCAATTTTCGATGTCGAGGTGTGAGATGTGGAAAAAAGAAGATGCGAAGCCTGAAGGAGTTACCGGCAATTCCGCAACTCCAGTAAACTCTGCGACTTCATCGAGCCCAGCTACTGCTACTACGCCCTCAAGTTCTCTCGCCACTTCGTCGCGCGCGGCTGCATGTATTAGCCAGGGAATTCGAATCAAGGGTGAAGTAACGGGCAGCGAAGATCTTTTTGTTGACGGCATGGTAGAGGGAAAACTCAGCCTCACCACAAACAGCTGCTTGACCGTTGGACCAAACGGGCATGTGAAGGCGGACGTGCTTGCCCGTGAAGTAATCGTTCGGGGAAAAATCGAAGGAAAAGTCACAGGGCTGGATAGGGTTCAGCTGTGGAGCACGGGGCACGTCACCGGCGAAGTGCAAACAGATCGCCTGACGATTGAAGACGGAGCGCTGCTGCGCGGAAGAGTGGAAGCGGGCAAACAGCCGAACAAGGCTGCTGAGGTCAAGGCGTCCGCTGCCACGGCGTCAGGATCCACGTCAGCGACGGCAAGTGCAACCGGCAAGGCGACAGAGACGGCGTCCTTGAGCCCCGGAACGGCGGCTAACTGACGATGAGCTTCCTGAACAAATTGGGCCTTGGAATGGCAAATGGGACGAGCCGCAGCGGGTCACTTCCGGTGCATTCGAGCTCACGCTCGCGAACTCCGGGAGGGCCGGTTTCCGCCGTAGGCGCCACGCGCGCCCCGGAATCCGCGGAACCGACGCGCGTCTCGAATGGGCTGAAAGAATTCCTGTGGAATCTTGACGGCCTTGGGCGAGGCACCTTGTTGGACCTAGGGCCCGCATGGCAGACGACTCTAAGCTTTTTTATAGAGCGCGGCTTCCGCGTCTCATCGGAGGACTTCCTTCGCGCATGGAAAGCGTTTTTGACCGACGAAGAGAAGCGGCTGCGCGAGGATGCCGACGCGCGTGACAAGCTGGACATGACGGCGAACGGGCGCGCAACCCGCTTTCTGGCGGAGAATCTACAATACCCTCGCGCATCGTTCGATGCCGTGCTCTTGTGGGATTTACTGGACTACCTAGATCCCATGTTGGCGAAGCAGACGGTTGCAAACCTGACGGAACTCTTGCG
This sequence comes from Acidobacteria bacterium 13_2_20CM_57_17, assembly GCA_001914785.1. GTDB lineage: Bacteria > Acidobacteriota > Terriglobia > Acidiferrales > UBA7541 > Acidiferrum. The sequence continues at coordinate 18,884 of MNDE01000073.1, forward strand.
GCCCGGCGGTGTGATTCTGGCGATGTTCCACAGCAAGAAGCCGGAGGACTTTCAGCGTTATCGAGTGGCGGATTCGAATTCGCTGCAAGTGATTTCGTCGCCGGTCATCTGCCCGGCGCAAAAGGTCTATCAAAACCGCGAGATCCAGGACCTCTTTACCCGCTTCAGGACCATGAAATCGTTTGTGGGCCGCGATCAACTGCGCGAAACTCTTTTCATCAAGTAAACACCCCTTAGGTATCGAACTACGCGGCAATGTGGAAATCGCGCGTTCACCCTCTCTTCGCTTGCGTTCAACGAATCGAAGGAGTACAAGCGGGACGTGAGCTCACCGAGCTCCGGAGGGACCATGACTCCACCGGGCTTAGAGCTGCACTTACAGCTGATCACACCGCTTTTGCGGTGCGCGTCGCTCGCGAAACATACGTGCTTTTAGCGCGCTTCCGAGACGACACAGTTAAAAAGCAAAAAGGGGAGCCATGTGCTCCTCTTTTTGCTTACCGCGTTGATGCCTTCCAATTCCAATTAGTGTTGTGTCGAAGCTCTGCGATGATGACGGCGCTTAACACTGCTGTGTTTGCGATGGTGCCGATCGTGTGAGGATGCCTGGTTGGACGCCTGCGGCTGGGTAGGAGACGCGCTTTCCTGTGCGGCCGATTGCCCGGCTGAGCTTTGCTGCGCGGACACAAAAAAAACCGGCGTTGTGGCCAACAAAAGGAGTCGAACGATACTTTTCACGGCAATTCTCCCGAGAGCAATACCCTGTAAAGACTATTGAATCACAAATTGTAGAGAAAGTCTGCCGGAATCACTTTCCAAGCTAAGCGAGGCTTCAACAGATGCAAAAGTCGTTGAATGGGGGCGGCTAGCCGCCGAACTTGAGCCGAACAAGCCACTGAATGGCTTCGCGCTGATTGGCAATGATCTGTGCCTGCCATACCAGGGCAACGGACATGAAGCTCATAAGAAAAACGGAAAAGACGAGAACGACAACAACATTGGACTCGTGAACAGGAAGGCGGAAGATGCCGCGAAGCCAAGTCATGGTAAGGGGCCTCCTAGTACTGGTAAATCTGCCCACATTTGGATCCGCGAAGCTGAGTCGGTAACTCCGCGTGCAGCGTTTGCCGATAAGAGTAAGGCAATCGGGGGACCCAAGGCTCCTAGAGGGGTCAAACTCTTATCCCAAGGAAAATAGATGGTTTGTGAGAAGGCGCATGGTGCTCCAGTTCTTGATTGCAATTGGCAGTGTGCAAATCGGCGGGCATTTGCGCGATATTTTTTCCGAGCCGGCTAGGTTTTTGCTGCTATAGCTGCAAGCAGTTGCTCCCAAAGGTCGGGTGCGTGGAGGGGCAGGTGTCGCGCGCGAGGAATGTCCGGCGGTTCGTAAGAGGCTTGCTCGGACTGGCCGCCGGTCAACAAGATCGTGCGCTCGCAAAAGGGGAAGAGTGGGGCGGCTAAATCGGCCGTTGCGAGGCCGACGGTGTGAGCGTGGTAGCGGAGCGCCCGGTCGTACAGCCTTGCAAGCTCGCCTACGCAACGCTGGACGCTGCGGCCGATGGCGGCGGACCAGAGCACCCCATGCTGGCAGAACTGGATGTTGCGTGCGCGCCCCTCCGCTAGAAATCTTTCGACCTCTGCGTCAGAAGCGCCAGCAAAGAAAAAGATGTCATCAAAATCGCGCTGCCGCGCAAGCTCGGCCTCTCTTTGGGGAAGGCCGGTGTTGTGCGCCAACTCGCGGGGAGAAAGTGAACGGAGAGTGACAACGGGAACGCTAGTGTCTTGGGAGAGGGCTTGGAGGACTTCGGCGGCTGCAGGCAGGGCCTCCGCAATGGGAATGCAGGTAAAACGACCAAGACGCACGGTCGCGGCCTTCTTAGTCCGCGAGCCGTCGGATGAGGGCCGCAGGTGGAAGTAGCCTTCCGGCATGTACACAGCACAACCGTCCTCCGCGATGAAGGGATGCGTGTGACCATGCTTGCGGCGAGGGTCGTCGAATTGGAGCCGCGAGCGGCTGGTCAGCCAGACAGCAGGTATGCCTTCGTGGTCGAGCGCCGCGGTGAACTCATCCAAGCCGCGGAGGCTGCTTCCTCGGAACGGGATTAGTGTATCGACGGCGATGTAGAGGACACTGGACGTCTGGCGCAAACGAGGCTCCGAACCAGCGAAGCCATTCTATCGGAATTCTGGAAGGGAGCCGTGCCCTAGAAAAGAAAAAGGCGGGCAGAATGATCAGCCCGCCTCAAACTTTGCCCGGCAAACGCCACCGGACATGCTGCCTTAAGAAATTAGCTGCCAGACTTGGTGGCTGCGGCGGCGGTCTGCGAATTCGCCTTCGGGATGCTCAGATAGCCGCTGATCGTGTTCTTGCCTACCTTGTTGACAACGATCTCTTCTGGAATGTGCGTTCCAGAGAGGTAGAAGAAGATCGGCTCGTTCATGGCGCGATTCTTCTTTTCGAATTGCCTGTCTTCGATCGTCACGGCGGCGTTGAACTGGCTGTGCTTTTCGTTGACGCCCTTCAGTTCGACGGTAACATTGCCTACCTTTTGAGGCTTGTTCCTGCCGACGATGGTGAATTCCACGTAATCCCGTTCACCGAGGCGGCGGAGCTGGTCAATTTCATCATGGTTGCGCGCGATGAGCGTGCCCATCTCGCTGCGAGCCATTTTCAGGTCTTCCCTGGTCGCGTCCAAGTCGGTCTTAACGCCGACAACCTTGGTGTCCACGGTTTTCACATCATCGCTGGTAGCCTTGGTAGCGAGTTCCGAGTGGACCGAAGTATCCAGAGCTGTCAGCTTCTCAGTCGTCGCGTCGTTGAGTTTTGACGCTTCCTCGCGCGCTTTCTTGAGCTGGCCCTGCGTAATCTTCAGCTTACCGGTAACAACCTTCAGGTCGCCCTGGAGATCCGTGTTGGTCTTTTCGTCTTGAGCAAGACGATCCTTCAAGGAAGCCATATCCTGCTGCATGGTCTGCTCTGCGGTCTTCAACTGAGCTGCAACTGCTTGCTGCGTGCCATCGAGCTTCGAAGATGCACTCCACCCAACTGCCAGTCCGCCAATAGCTATCAAGCCCAGAACGACCATCGCCGGTAACGTCCAAGCTGGTGATTCTGTGCGCCCATCCGAAATTCTATCGTCTGACATAGTCAATCTTTCTCCTCACCCCGTTAGGGGAACCGCCGATTAATCGGCCTGTAACCGGGTGATTGCATGCAAGAAGCCAAAGTAGAAAAGGCGATGATTACGGTAAGTGATAGAGGGATGGCAGGTTGTGGGCGGCGAAAAAACGAAGATGCGGTACTAGTCCTAGCAAAGTTTACGCGAAAAGAGCGGGAATAGCGGATTTTTTGCTTGACGAAAGTTTAGCCGATTTGAATCCCTAGGCCTCGGAACTCAGATCGGAGCTGTTCGGGGGATTGGAAGACGATCCCGGTCATCCCCAGGCGGGCGGCGGCCGCCGCATACTCCGCAATATCGTCAATATAAACGGCTTCCTCCGCCCGGACCGCGCAAGCCTGGAGAGTCTTGTGGTAGATGATCGGGTCAGGTTTGCTTGTGCCGACCTGGTAAGAATAGATGCGGATTGGAAAGAAGCGGAAAAAGGGGAAACGGGCTTCCTCATGGAACATGTGGATAGGATCGGTATTCGAAAGCAATGCGAGCCGGTAGTTCTTGGAAAGACTCTCCAGGAAAACTTCGGAATGGATGGGGACGGGGTCCAGGGCGCGATTCCAGACTTCGCTGAACTGCTCGAAAGTAAGAGAAGCACCCAGACGCTTGGTGAGATGTAAGTGCCAGTCCCGCGGAGAAATCCGTCCTTCCTGCCAGTCGAGCCAGTGGGGATCGTTTTGGATGGCGGACCACACTTCTTGAGGGGTTAGCGAGAGGCCGGAAGCCAGGCCGTCCATAGCGCGAGAGATGTCCACGCGAATCAGCACGCGGCCAATGTCGAAGATGATGGCGCGAAACTTGGCGGGCGCCACTGCCTATTTGCCCTCTGCTCGGGGAGTTGTAACGCCTCGGTCATTGGCGGCGCTGAATTTATGCCTACTGCGATAGATGCTGATGACCGCGGGAAGCACGGAAACAACGATGACAACGGCGATGACGTAATGAATGCGCTCACCGATATTCGGCACAGAGCGGCCCAGGGAAAATCCGCCGAGAATCATGGCGCCGACCCAAAAAATCCCGCCAAAAATGTCGAATGCCAGATAACTGGCGTAGGACATCTTTGCGGCCCCGGCGACGGGAGGGCAGAAGGTTCGAACAATGGGAACAAAACGAGCAAGTATAACGGCGCGCCCGCCATACTTTTCATAGAAGTCATGGCCGCGCTGAAGGTGACTTCTCCGGAAGAAGAGCGAATCTTCGCGGCGGTATAATGCCGCGCCCGCGGACCGGCCGATCCAGTAACCAATCTGGTCTCCGACGATGGCACACAGCATCACCGGGATAAGCAGCCATCTCAGGGGGATGACTCCGCCAGCGGAAAGGATGCCCGCCGTGACTAGAAGGGAATCTCCAGGAAGGAAGAAGCCGACGAAGAAACCGGTCTCAATAAAAACGATGGTGCATATGAGCGGAGCGCCACCGGCGCGAATTAGTTCTCGGAGTCCGTCGGGGTTGAAAAGCGAGTGGAAAAAGTGAAGGATGGCGTCGAGCACTCGATGTTGTTCCTCACAGCGGATGAATGAAGTGAAGCGCTTACGGGTACAGAAACGAGAACGCGCGAGCGCAAGCTCGTGAAGGCACCCATACCTATACGGTAGCAGAAAACTCCGACGTCCTCTCCACATTCATGCCAAAGAAGAAGCGGGGCAGTAAGAGGCGCGAGCCAGATGCTGAGGCGATTCATCCGAGCACCTCGGCGAGCCATACATAGCCTTTGTCTTCAGCGTCGAGCCGGGCCTGGAGACTTCGAGCGGCGTTTTCCCTTTGTCCAAGCAATTTTTGAACGCGCGGAAGGGCTCGGCGGGCGGCAGCAGCGCCGGCAGCGATGGCTTCTTCGGCACGGTGGAAGTCGTCCCAAGCCAATGATTGCACGTCGGGCCGAAGGACGAGGTCGGCATGGCTTTCCCAGATTTCAAGCTGGTGCTTTTGTGCTGCGCTTACGGCGCGACTCACGACCTGAAAGATGTTTGTGGGGGCGCCGCGGTGGCCGTCCTGGAGGCCGACGAAAATCCCAATTACTGTGGCTGCACCGAGGTCGCGAGCGGCGCGCGTCGGAACCGGTGCGACCAGCCCACCGTCTGCCAGGCACCGCGTGCCAATCTCGACCGGTTCGAACAATCCGGGGAAGGCGCAACTCGCGCGGATGGCGTCGGCAAGATTCCCCTGTGTGAACACAACAGGCTCACCGGAGCTCAAGTCCGTGGCCACAACTGCAAGAGGAATGCGCAGGTCTTCAAAGTGACGCGAATCAAAAACGCGCTCGATCAAATTCTCAAGGCGGTGATTGCTTGCCAGCCCGAGCCGGGAGACGCGCCAACGGGCGATATCCCGGAAGCGGAGCGTACGGCAAGCCTCAATAATACGCGCCAGGGGGGCGCCGCTGGCGTATGCAGCGCCTAAGATACTGCCTACGCTCGTTCCTGCGATATGCGAAATGGGCACGTTGTTCTCTTCGAAGACTTGCAGAACTCCGAGATGCGCGAAGCCGCGTGCGAAACCGCCACCGAGAGCAAGGCCGACGCCCGCCTGCCTGGGGGTAGCGGCGGAGGTCGTGCGCGGACTTTGCGCGTGCTTCGTCATGTCTAGAGGATCGCAGGGACGATGTCCTCAGACCTATGGTTCGGGCGTCCTGAAAGGGCAGTACTTTTGTACTTCAAGGGAAAACAACCATAGATTAATGTTCGAGATCACGACAGTACCTTCTTACTAGTCCCGTACCCTCTCTGTACCATTGTGACAAGCTGCGCGCCACGCGATTCTCTCCTTTGTCAGGCTGAATCACTCAGGGGGTTGTGAATGGACAGTGCGTTCAAGGCTTGGGTCGGGCAGCCGGTGGTCCTGCAAGTGGCGCTAGGAGACATAAAAGTGCCGCTGCGCGGGAAGCTGTTGAAGGATGGCGACGACACGGTACGGATGCGAATCGGTGATGGTTGGGATGTGGATATCTATAAAGCCATGATCCTGGCGGTTGAAGAAGACTCCATGGTTCTACTTCCTGCATGAGGGACACAGCCATGAAAACACAAGAGCTCAAATACGTAACCCGGCGCCGCGCGGCGGTGCTGTTGGGTCTGTCGGAAATGGAATTGAACCGCATCTCGAGCGAATCGGGATTCGGACACAAAGAAGTCGCAGGCGAACAGGAAGAGACGTATTTCACCTACGAAGAATTGCGCCAGATCTGCATGCTAGCCGTGCATCAGGTGAACTAGACAAAACGAGTTTCCTCCGGCCCCCCTCAGCAACACCCCCACCCCGGGTCGCTCCCCCCAGCGATCCGGGGTTCTTCTTCTAACGGGCATTCTCAAGGGAGCGATTCGCGATCGTTCAATCGGCTGACAAAACCTTTGACAGACGGAGTCCGCGCGTTAAGACTTAGCGCCTCAGGGGAGGGGGCGCGCAGCTCTGATGTCACATTTAATCGTTCGTGGATGGTGGAAGTGGGCAGCGGCGGCGCTGATATTCGCCGGCATGATCGCGCTAACTGTGGGTAGCGGCGCGAGCAACGGAAACGAAACCTATGACGTGGTCATCGCTAACGGGCGACTGATGGATCCAGACTCGGGGCTGGACGCCATTCGAAACGTGGGGATTCGCGGCGGGAAAATCGCCGCGATTTCAAACAGGCATCTTGAAGGGAAGCATACGATTGAGGCGAAGGGACTCGTCGTCGCGCCCGGTTTTATCGATCTCCATGAGCACGGCCAAGAGCCCAGAAACTATGAATTTCAGGCGCACGACGGCGTAACAACCTCGCTCGAACTGGAAGCGGGTACCGCCGACGTCGACCAGTGGTATGCGCGGCGAGGAGGAAGCTCGTTAATCAACTTCGGCGTGTCGATCGGACACATCCCCGTGCGGATGAAAGTCATGAATGACCCGGGTACTTTTCTGCCCGTAGGGGACGCAGCCCACCGCGAGGCCACCGCTGGGCAGTTGCAGCAAATCGAAGATGAGATCGAGAACGGTCTGCGGCGCGGCGCACTCGCTGTCGGCATGGGCATCAACTACACGGCCGCCGCCACCCACGACGAGATCGTGGATGTATTTCGGTTAGCCGCCAAACACGGCGCGCCGGTACACGTGCACCTTCGGCATGCCGGATTGCAAGAGCCGACAACCGGTCTAGTGGGGATCGAAGAAGTGATTGCCGCCGCAGCGGCTACGGGGGCGCCGCTTCATGTTGTCCACATCACCAGCATGGGACTGAAGAACATGCCCCGGCTGATTGCCATGGTGAAGGGCGCACGCGACCGCGGACTCGACGTCACGACGGAGTGTTATCCGTACACGGCCGGGAGCACTCAGTTAGAGTCAGCCATATTCGACCCCGGATGGCAGGACCGCCAGGGCATCACATTCAAAGACATCCAGTGGACGAAAACCGGCGAGCGGTTGACGGCAGAAACTTTCGAGAAATATCGCAAGGAAGGGGGCACCGTCGTTATTTTTTCGATTCCCGAAGAGGCCACGCGCGCGGCAGTTGCCGACCCGCTCGTTATGATCGCGAGTGACGGCATGCCTCTTACAGGAGCCAAAATTCATCCACGGGGTCAAGCGACGTTTTCACGGGTGCTGGGGCATTACGTCCGGGAAGAGAAGGCGCTAGATTTAATGACCGCCCTGAAGAAGATGACGCTGATGCCCGCGCAGCGGCTGGAGAAGCGCGCGCCGATGTTCAAGGATAAAGGACGCATTCGCGTGGGGGCGGACGCGGATATCACGGTGTTCGATGCCAATCGTGTGATTGACAAAGCCACCTACGAAGAACCGTTGCAGTACTCGGAAGGGATTCAATTCGTGTTTGTGAATGGAGTTGCGGTCGTCAAGGACGGACAACTCGTTGACGGTGTTTTTCCCGGCCGGGCAGCACGGGCTCCGGTTTCGCAGTGACCGCGTGCATCGCGTTCCGCACTCCCAAGGCACTGCGTGGTAGTCAGAAAAGACCATGCTGCCAATCGCCCGGAACTGCTATATAGTGCTGCGCACAATCGCTTTCTCCAGAAAGGATTCACTTTGACACTTGCCGCCGCGGACTGGGCTGCCATCGCTGGATATCTGCTCATCACCTTATTTCTCGGCTTGTATTTCCGGGGTCGTTCCGGGAAGAGCACGGAAGATTATTTCGTTTCGGGCCGCAACGTTTCCTGGTGGCTCGCGGGAACTTCCATGGTGGCGACGACGTTTGCCGCCGATACGCCATTGGCGGTGACTGGACTTGTTTATGCGAACGGAGTCGCGGGCAACTGGCTGTGGTGGAGCTTTCTGCCGTCGGGAATGATGACTGTCTTCTTGTTTGCGCGGCTATGGCGCCGATCGGGACTTATCACCGACGTGCAATTCGCGGAGATGCGTTACGCCGGCAAGTCCGCCGCATTCCTCCGCGGCTTCCGCGCGGTTTACCTCGGCCTGCTCATGAATTGCTTGATACTCGGCTGGGTCACCAAGGCGATGGTCAACATCATCAGCACTTCCATGGGCATCAGCGATTTTAGAGCGCTGATGATTTGCGTTTTTTTTCTAATGCCGTTTACCGGCATCTATGTCTCGCTAGGCGGTCTGTGGGGAGTTCTCTGGACCGATCTATTCCAATTTGTCTTGAAAATGGCCATTGTGATTGGCGTAGCCTGGTATGGCGTCCAAGCGGTCGGGGGGATGCCGCAACTCCTTGCGAAGCTCGCGGAGCGACGTGCAGCTGTTGGCTCCGGCGCGAGTGACATCACCTCGCTGCTGCCTGATTTTTCGCGTGGGCTTACAGGGGAAGCTCTTTGGACGTTGCCTGTGATCACCTTCGTCGTTCATCTGGCCGTGCAGTGGTGGGCCTTCTGGTATCCGGGTGCGGAACCAGGCGGCGGGGGATATATCGCGCAGCGGATTTTCAGCGCGAAAGATGAACGCAATGGATTGCTTTCCGTGCTGTGGTTTAACCTCGCGCATTATGCTCTGCGTCCCTGGCCATGGATTCTGACGGCTCTCGTCGCGGTTGTTCTTTATCCGAACCTGGCGCAGCCCGAACGCGGTTTCATGCTGGTAGCCACGCGCCAGACGCCGCACGCGCTCCTTGGAATTCTTCTCGCGGGTTTCATGGCCGCCTTCATGTCAACGGTCGCCACGCAGCTCAACTGGGGCAGCTCCTACCTGATCGAAGATTTCTACCGGCGCTTCCTGAAGAAAGAGGGAAGTGAAGCGCATTTTGTGAACGCTTCGCGGCTGGCCACGGCCCTCCTCGTGGTCGCGGCCGCTACGGTTGCCTGGGAACTGAAGTCCGTCTCCGATGGCTGGAAAATTGTTCTTGAGCTAGGCGCCGGCACTGGCGGCGTGTATCTTCTCCGTTGGTATTGGTGGCGCGTCAACGCGTGGAGCGAGATTTCCGCCATGTTTGCGGCCATGGTGACGACTCTCGCTCTTCATTCCGATGCTCTGTGGAACGCTCTCATTGGCCACTCTCAGCCTTTCACTGGCTCTGCCCCGGTCATCTTTGCAAAAACTACGCTGTGCACGACCGGCGTCACCACGCTCGTGTGGATCGCCGTTACTCTCCTCACTTCGGCCGTACCCCAAGACACGCTCATCAGGTTTTATACGAAGGTTCGTCCGCAAATCACCGGCTGGCGCCCGGTAGCCAAGCTGGCCGGTGACGTTCCGGTCACGCGCGACTTGGGGCGCAACCTTCTCAGTTGGATTCTCGGCTGCGTGCTCATTTATTCCGCGCTCTTCAGCATCGGCAAGCTTTGTTTTGGCCTCTACCAGGAAGGGTTGCTTCTTGCGATTCTGGCCGTCGCCAGCGCTCTGGCGCTCTCTCGCCTGATGCCCAAGCCCGCGGAGTGGCAAGCCAACTAAAATGGCTGATATCGTTCAGCCGAAGCGTTCCGGGACGCATCATGCGGTCCTCGCGGGATTCCTCGGCTGGACGCTCGACGCGTTCGATTTCTTCATCGTTGTTTTTCTCTTCGACACGCTGGCGCATCAGTTTGGCGTAACCAAAAAAGAAATCGTTTGGACCACTACCGCGACGCTGGCCATGCGCCCCCTGGGCGCACTGCTTTTCGGCCTGCTCGCGGACCGCTACGGCCGCCGCATTCCGCTCATGGCCAACGTAATCTACTTTTCGATCATCGAGCTTTTATGCGGTTTTTCGCCCAACTTCACGGTGTTCCTCATCCTGCGCGCTCTGTTTGGCGTAGGCATGGGCGGCGAATGGGGAGTGGGCGCCTCGCTCGCTATGGAAGCAGCGCCGGTGCGCTGGCGCGGAATCCTCAGCGGAATCTTGCAGAGCGGTTATTCCATCGGTTATTTGCTTGCGGCGATTGCCGCGAGATTTCTCTTGCCCGTGTGGGGATGGCGCCCCATGTTTTGGATCGGCGCTCTGCCCGCCCTGCTCGCGCTGTACATCCGTACAAAAGTGCCGGAATCAGAAGCGTGGAAGCAACACCGCGCTGCGAGCACAGCCCAAGTCCTGCGCATCGTGGCAAAAGAGTGGAAGCGTTTCGCCTATCTCGTCGTGCTCATGACCTTTATGATGTTCCTCTCCCACGGAACGCAGGATCTTTATCCGGACTTCTTGAAGGAAGTGCACAAGATTTCTGCGGCGATGGTCGCCAATATCGCGATGATTTACAACGTCGGAGCAGTCGTGGGCGCGATCATCTTTGGACACCTCTCGCAAGTCGCGGGGCGGCGCAAGGGGATGATCGCAGCTTTGGGATTGTCGCTCTTGTTGATCCCTTTCTGGGCGTTCGGCAGTGGGCTCGGGACGATCATCGTCGCTTCCTTCCTAATGCAGGCGGGAGTTCAGGGGGCCTGGGGCGTTATTCCCGTGCACCTGAATGAGCTTTCCGCCGATGCCGCGCGCGGGTTGATGCCAGGACTCGCCTATCAACTCGGAATTTTGCTGGCTTCGCCGACAAATTCTCTCCAATACGCGTTGCACATTCGCTTCGGCTATCAGTGGGCGATCGCCGGCTTCGAAATCGTGACGATTCTTACGCTGGCAACGCTCCTCTGGATTGGCACCGAGGCTCACGGCAGGAGTTTTGTTCGTAGCGTGCAAGCGGATTCGAGCCACTCTGCGGCCTGACGGAGTAGTCCGCACTACGTCGACAGACTGAAATGCTTGTCGACACTGTCCGGCGATAAACGCGAGTTCTCGCGGTGGCTATGTGACCGGCGCAACCCTGTGATAATATTTATCTCCTGCGCGCCCGTAGCTCAGTTGGATAGAGCGTCTGGCTACGAACCAGAAGGTCGGGAGTTCGAGTCCCCCCGGGCGCGCCATTAACTACAGGGTCCGGCCCGGAGACATGGGTTA
>MNDE01000136.1 GCA_001914785.1 Acidobacteria bacterium 13_2_20CM_57_17
CCTATGGACAAATTCGAGGAGTTCGGCAAGCGCATCGACGAAGAGTTCGCGCGGCTCAAGAGCATCAAGAACTTCGAAGATTTTGGCAGGCGGGTGGACGAGGAACTCGCGCGCGTGAAGAGTTTTGTGAAGGAGGAAGTTGCGCCGGAAACGGAAAAACGCACAGCGCAATTTTTGCGCGAAGTTTCCGAGAAGCTCAGGGAGGCTGCCTCATGGATCGAAGCGCGCAACGCGGCGCGCTCCGCGCAAACTCCGAAGGATTCGGAATCATGATTTTGGCAGGCTCGTGATTTTCACAGGGACTTCCTTTCGTCATCGGATTGTCCTTCATTGCCTTTATCCACTTAGCTTGCTGCTCTTACTAATGGTTTCTGGTTGCGGTTCTCGCAGGCCTGTGGCTGCTCGCCAGCCGCCTCCGGCGCAACCCACGGAAACGCCGCCGGCAACGGGGGAGGCTGGGAAACGCTCGACCAATGTGCCCGAAATTTCAGCGTCGCGGCCGCCGGCCGCGCCTGCCGCGAAACGCAATAAGGCCGCCGCCCCGCCCGCTCCTTCAGGCTATACGGAGGAAGGCAACGCGTCTTGGTATGGCGTGCCGTTTCACGGGCGGCGAGCTTCCAACGGCGAGATTTACGACATGTATAAACTCACGGCAGCGCACCGCACGCTGCCGTTTGAGACCATGGTTCGCGTCACCAACTTGAACAACGACAAGTCCACGGTGGTTCGAATCACCGACCGCGGCCCGTTTGTTGATAATCGCATCATCGATCTTTCCTTTGCCGCCGCGCGAGAAGTGGAATCCGTCGGCCCCGGCGTCGTGCCTGTCCGCGTGGAAGTAGTTTCTCCGGGCGTCGATCCCACGTCCGGCTTCTTCACCGTGCAAGTAGGAGCGTTCCGCGAACGCACCAACGCTGAGCGGCTCCGCGACCGCCTCAGCGCGACTTACTCGCCCATCTTTATTCAGCTATATGATTCTCCCGATGGTGTGTTGTACCGCGTGCGGGTCGGCAAGATCTCCGGAGAAGATAGCGCGCATCAATTCAGCGACCAGCTTCGCGCCCGCGAAGGATTCACGCCATTCATTACACGATTGGATGAAGGCACAGCCGCAGGAGGAACCCGATGAGCGCCGACTGTTTGTTCTGCAAGATTGCCGCGAAGAAGATTCCATCGAAGATTGTCTACGAAGACTCCGACCTCTTCGCGTTTGAGGACATCAGCCCGCAAGCGCCCACGCATATCCTGATTTGTCCGCGTAAGCATTTTGAATCGCTGACCGAAGCCGCGCCTGAAGATCAAGCCGTACTTGGTAAGCTGCAGTTGGTGGCCGCGCAGCTCGCGCGCGAGCGCAAGCTCCTCGCGGGCTACCGCACGGTCCTGAATAACGGTACCGGGGCGGGCCAATCCGTCTTTCATCTGCATTTGCATCTACTCGGCGGACGCAATTTCCGCTGGCCGCCGGGGTAGCTTCGGCCCAAATCTTTTGTTCTTCTCGCTGCTCCAGATTAAACTAGCGTCCCTTCTCAGGAGGATTGCATGTCCTTGCCGCACCGCGTTTCGGGCTTCTCTGCGTTTCTTGCAACCTTGCTCTTCTCGGTATTCTTCGCTCCTTTTTCAACTGCCCAGCAACCGACGGGCGAAGCAAAAGCGCTTACGATCGAGCGCATTTATTCGCAGCCGAGCTTGAGCGGTCGGCTGACACGTTGGCTGGCGTGGACTCCCGATGGAAAAGGACTCAGTTACTTCGAAGCGAAAGGCTCTGGCAAAGACGCGAAGACGGAACTTTGGGTGATGGACGCGGCGTCAGGGGAGCGCCGGCTCCTGGTGGCTGCGGACAAACTCGAATCGATTTTGCCGGCGGACACGTCGCGACCTACGCAGGCCACGGGACTTGGCCGCAGAGCGCCCTCTCAATATCAATGGGCGCCGGATGGAACAGCCATTCTGTTTCAAGGCTCGACGGCGCTCGCGTGGCTGGATTTAAAGACACAAACGGAGCGCACGCTGGTTTCCGGCAAGGCTACGCTTGCCGACCCCAAGATTTCTCCTGATGGCCGGAACGTGAGTTTCGTTCGCGATCACAACGTCTGGCTCGTGAATCTCGCTGACGGCAAGGAGCGCGCGGTCACGCAAGGCGGCACGGAAGAGATTCGCAAAGGCGAACTCGACTGGGTGTACCCGGAAGAGCTGGATATCAAAACAGCGTACTGGTGGGCGCCGGATTCTTCTTCGATCGCCTGTCTCGAAATGGACGAAAGCAAAGTCTCGCAGTATCCGCTGGTCGATTTCTCCTCGCCGAGCGGGGAAGCGGAAATGGAACGCTACCCGGCAGCTGGCGGCGCCAATCCCACCGTGCGCATGCTCGTAGTTTCACTGAACGGCGGGGAGCCTCGCGCGATGGATATCGGAGCGGAGAGTGATATTTATATTCCCCGCGTCAACTGGCTTACGGATTCAAAGCGGCTTAGTATTCAACGCCTCAATCGCGCTCAAACGAAGCTGGATCTCCTGATTGCGGACGCGGCTACCGGCAAGACGCGTGTTGCCCTCAGTGAAAATGATCCCAATTGGATCAACGTCAGCGACGATCTTTATTTTCTCAAGGATGGCAAGCGCTTTCTGTGGTCCAGCGAGCGCAGCGGGTATCGCCATTTGTATTTGTTCGACCTCGATGGCAAACAGCTTGCACAGCTCAGCAAGGGCGAATGGGAAGTCTCTGCCGTAGATGCCATCGACGAAACAAAGGGCCGAGTTTATTTCACTGCGGCGGAAAAATCACCTCTCGAGCGACATCTCTACCGAGTATCGCTCGACGGAACCGGCTTCGCGCAGCTCACCAAAGACGCAGGGACGCACGCCGTGGTATTTGCACCCAACGCGGCCGCTTTCTACGACACCTATTCCAATGCCGCCACCCCACAGCGCCAGGATCTTTATCGAGCCGACGGCTCGCACATTGCCACCATCAACGAAAACAGAGTGGCCGAGCTTGCGGGCTACCATCTTTCGCCGACGGAATTTATTACAGTGAAATCGCGCGACGGCGTACCGCTCAACGCCAGCATCATCAAGCCGACGGATTTTAATCCGCAGAAGAAATATCCCGTGCTGGTCTACACGTATGGCGGGCCGCACGCCCAGGTCGTGCGCAACGGCTGGGGCGGCGCCACTTTTCTGTGGCACCAGCTCATGGCGCAAAAAGGCTACATTATTTTTTCATTGGACAACCGCGGCTCGGCGGGGCGCGGCCATGCTTTCGAAACGCCGCTGCATTTCCGCATGGGCGCGCAAGAGCTTTCCGACCAGCGCGATGGCGTGCGCTATCTCAAGTCGCTTCCGTACGTCGATGCGAATCGCATCGGGATTTGGGGATGGAGTTACGGCGGCCATATGACCCTGCACGCGATGTTTGAAGGGGGCGATGATTTCAAGGCGGGTTTTGCGGGCGGCCCCGTTACTGACTGGCGCTACTACGACTCCATCTACACGGAGCGCTACCTCGGCCTGCCGCAGAAAAACGGGAAAGGATACCAGGACTCTTCACCGGTGAAATATGCCGCGCAGCTCAAAGGCAAACTGCTGATTGCTCACGGCACCGGCGACGACAACGTGCATTACGCGAACACGCTCGCGGTGATTAACGATCTCATTGAGGCGGGAAAGTACGTTGAGGTTTTGGCCTTTCCTGGCCGCGGCCACGGCGTCAGCGATCCACCGGCGCGCCGCGTCCTGATGCAGCGTGTGACCCAGTTTTTCCTCGATAATCTCTGATCGGGCTCCGGACGGGCTCGGCGGTGTATTCATTGCTGCTAACTCAGGCGTGAATTAACAAGGGGCAGAGCCGTTTGGCTCTGCCCCTCGTTTGCAGTCAGTCCAATGCGCCGCTTTTCGACGACTCGAATTTATTTATTGCAGGCCGAAATATTCGACGTGGACGTAGCGCCCGAGACGAGCGTTGAACAGCAAGTACCAGCCCGGGTGATGATCGTCGTCGTAGACATACACGCGATCGCGGTCCCATGCCCAATCGCGGCAGCGATCGAGGTCGTAATTGGCAACCACCCAATTCGAGTTGTCGTAGAGCACGACGCGGCGCGTCCGGTAATCGATGCGCCGGGCGACAAATACTTCTCGTACGTGTTCGTAGCGGCCGCGCGGATAAGCGCGACCCGGTTGGACGCGGTCATGGTCGGCATCCCAATTGGCGTGGGGGTTGTGTGGATTGTCCCAGCCCTTGTGTTTGCCATTGTCATGACGGTCGTCGTCACGATCTTCGTGCTTGTCGCGGCCTTTATGCTTCCCGTTGTCGTGGCGGTCGTCGCGATCCAGGCGCGGCGCAGCGATCGACAGTGTCCCTGCCAAAGCCATGAAAATCATGCCCGCTAAAATCTTTCGCATTAGTTATCTCTCCAAGGATTGTGCTAACACAGATCTTCCTTTTGCCATCGATCCTGATTGCTCGGTTCAGCTTTCGTAGGCGGGTGAGCGCCTGATTATATTGTGGTCCCATTAGGCTTCGGCTTTCCACAGTCCACAACTCCGCGTTCCCTATTAGATACGGCTCTTCGTCAAATCGCACTCTCCACCGCCAGCGTGACCCGGCCTGCCGCCTCGGAAAAGTTTAAGCACCACTTTTCCTTGTTCGCGGGCATTCAGCCGTATAATCCCCGCTGACTTGGAGGTCACTGTGCTGAAACGATTGTTCTGCTTTGCCTTGCTTGCCGTCATGATTTGGGTCCCAATAACCAGTTTCGCGCAACAGAGTTCCCAAGAAAAAACTCCTCAGGAGAAAGAGCAAGTTCTGTGGCAAAAGCTGGAGGCGACGATCAACGGAGTGGACCGCAATCTTGACGGCGTCCTTGGTGTGGCCATCCTGGATCTCACCACCGGGCAAAAATATTTTCTCCACGCCGATGAAGTGCTTCCCACGGCCAGCTCCATCAAGATCGCGATTCTTGCGGAGCTTTATCGTCAGGCGCAACAGGGCAAAATCAAGCTTGGCGTTCTCTACACGCTGCAATCGTCCGATCTCGTGGGCGGGAGCGGCATCGCCGGTGCGCTGACTCCCGGCGTCACCCGGCTCACCATTCGCGATGTGGCCGCGCTGATGATTTCCGTGAGCGACAATTCCGCCACAAATATCATCATCGACCGCGTCGGAATGGAAAACGTAAACATGCTGCTCGACTCTTTGGGTCTGACGCGCACGCGGCTCAGACGGAAGATGATGGATGTGAAAGCCGCCGCGGAAGGCCGCGAGAATATCGCCACGCCGCGCGAGATGGTGCAACTGCTGGAAGATTTATACCGCGGAAAAGTATTGAACAAACAGATGACCGAAGACTTTTTTGCGCTCCTCAGCGTGCACAAGGAGAGTTACATCCCGCGAGAATTGCCTGAAGATCTGCGCATTGCTAACAAGCCCGGCGAACTCGAAGGCGTGCGCAATGATTCCGGCATCGTATTCACGGGGAACCGGCCGTTCGTCATCAGCGTGATGACGACGTATCTTCGACGGGAAAAAGACGGCGGGGATGCTATCGTCCGCATCGCTACGGCGGCGTACCAAATGTTCGATCGCCTCAGCCGCTCTTCACAGTATGGCAGGGTTGTTTCGTTGCACGATACAGCCAATCCGTGAGCGGCCGCCGACTAAAGATTCTTTCTTACGGCGCCAGAACGTCTTTCAGCTTTGATTTCACTTGAACCGCTGAGAGGCTTGAAGCATCCCAGCCGCCACCCAGCGCCTTGATAAGGAGCACGCTCGTCACCAGCCGCTGCCCGTGAATCACGGCAAGCTGTTGCTCATTGTTCAGTAAATTCTGCTGCGCGTTGACGACATCGAGATAATTCACGAGGCCGCCGACATAGCGGCTGTTCGCGATGTCCAGCGTGCGGCGCGCGGCGTCAACCGCTTGCTGCTGCGACTGGTTCGCTTGGTCCAGCACGGTCAAACCGGTTACGTCGTCCTGCACTTCGCGGAAGGCGTTCAAAACACTATCGCGGTAGGCCGCCACGCTCCCGTCATAGCCGGCTTTGGCGAACTGCACTTGCGCGCGCCGCGATCCGCCCGTGAAAATGCTTTCCGCGACGTTGGCGCCGAAGGCCCAGAACGTGCTCTGCACGTTCATCAGCTTGGCGATATCCGCGGCCTGCCACCCGCCGTTTCCAAAAAGATTTAGCGACGGATAGTAAGCCGCACGGGCAATTCCGATTTGCGCGTTCGCCACGGCCATCTGCCGCTCAGCTTCCGCGATGTCCGGCCTTCGCTCCAGCAAATCCGAAGGCAAACCCGCATTGAGTCCGGGTGGCTCCGCATTCAGTTCCTTGCTGGACAGATGAAAGTCTGGGGCGGGTTTCCCAACCAGGACCGCGATGGCGTCTTCAAACTGTTTCCTTTGCTGCAAAAGCAGGATCGCCTGAGTCCGCGTGGTGTTCAGCAGCGTCTCTTCCTGCGCGACGTCCAGCCCGGAAGCCACGCCGCCTTTGTGCCGCTGATCCACCAATTGCAAGCCGCGCTCCAGCGTTTCCACAGTGCGATGCAGAATTCCCAGTTCCGCATCGAGCTGCCGCAGCGTGAAATAATCGCCCGCGAGTTCCGCAGTGATTATCAACCGAACGTTTTCGAGGTCAGCAGCGGTTGCCTGGTAGGACGCCTGCGCCGCTTCAATACTGCGCCGCCTCCTGCCAAACAGATCCACTTCGTAGCCGACAGTGAATGGCAAAGAAATGTTTGTTTGCGAGACCGGACCAGTCGTGGGAAAGTTGCTGCTCGTTGGACGATTGCCGGAAAGGCGCTGGCGCTGGACACCCGGGGCCGTCGCCACGGTGGGGAATTGCGTGGCAATCTGAATTCCAGCGGACGCGCGGGCTTGTTCCAGGCGTGCCGCAGAAACTTTGATGGTTTGGTTCGCATCGAGCGCCTGTTTTTCCAGCGCACTTAATTCGTCATCGCCGAAAACGTTCCACCATTCGCCTTTGGCAACACCATCTTTTGGGGCGCTTTCGCGCCAAGGCTCCGACACGTCCCATTTTGCAGGCACGGTCGCCGTGGCACGCTGGTACTTCGGCCCCACCGTGCAACCACCAATGAGGACAGCAAGAGCGAGCCCGATCAGGGCGGGGAATTGCCTGGTGTGCATCATTATTGCCGCTTGGTTCCTTGCGCCGGGTTTGGCTGCGCAGTGGGTCGATTCGGCGCGACGTTCAACGCAATTTCCTTGACGCGAACTTCTTGCCCCTCGTCGAGAGAATCCGCGGGATTCAGCACGATCCAGTCGCTGGCGTCGAGACCCTGCAGGACTTCGAGACTTGTGCCGTAATCGCGGCCGATGGTGAGCGGTTTTAGGTGCGTTTTGTGATTTCCATCCACGACGACCGCGCGAAGTCCTTCTGAACGGAAGAGCAGCGCGTTCACGGGCACGGCAAGACGGTCTCCCGTCACTTTGATTTGCAAATGGGCTTGGGCGTAACCTCCCGGAAGCAACCCGCCATTGTGGTTCGGCACGTCCACTTCGGTAAGCAGCGTACGCGTGCCGGGATCGATCGATTCCGCGGTGCGCACCACTTTGCCTTCGAATTTCTGGCCGGGATACTGAGTCAGCTCCAGAAACGCACCGAGCCCCGGGCGAATGGAAGGCGCGTAGGCTTCCGGCACGCTGACGTAAACGCGAATGGGATCCGTCTGCGCCAGAGAAAAGAGCTGCTGCGAAGCGCCGCCGTTTCCTGCGTTGATCAGCGTCCCCGTATCCACGTTGCGCCGCGTAATCACGCCGCTGAAGGGCGCGTAAATGTGCTTGAAAGATTCCAACTCTTCAAGCCGCCGGACGTTGGCTTCCGCTGATTTTACGTTCGCGACTTTGGCTTCCAGATCGCCGACGGCGTTATCGACCTCTTGCTTCGAAACCCCGTCTGTCTTGATGAGCTCCTGATAGCGGGCAGCAGTAATC
Organism: Acidobacteria bacterium 13_2_20CM_57_17; assembly: GCA_001914785.1. Classification (GTDB taxonomy): domain Bacteria; phylum Acidobacteriota; class Terriglobia; order Acidiferrales; family UBA7541; genus Acidiferrum. The sequence continues at coordinate 7,953 of MNDE01000136.1, forward strand.
TTGGAGAGGTTGGCGTTGGCCTGTGCGGTATTCAGGTCGGCTCGCGCCTGCGACAATTGTTGATCCACTTCCGGAGTATCAATGTCCGCTAGCAAATCGCCTTGGCGGACGCGGCTGCCGATATCGTGATACCACTTTTTCAAATAGCCGTTAGTCCGCGCGTAGATCGGCGATTCGACATACGCTTGCATGGCACCGGGGAGGACCAGGTCTTCCTGCGTCGATTCCACCGAAGCGTGAAAAACTGCTACGGTCGGGATCGCCAGTGTTTCCGTTTCCTTGGCGAGCGCCTGATACTGAGCGCGGCGCTGGAACAGCGTTAGCGCCCCCAGGACCACCAGCACAATCACGACAAGAGAAAGTATCGTGAAGATCCGGCTGCCCGTCCCGCTAGGTTGCTCTCGGTCTACTGCGTCCATCTGAACTCCGCCTTCCATCATGCCCCCATCTCTGCTTTCACTTCCAGTGCGAAAAATTTCAAACCGTTTACAGCGAGAGCGGCTCCGGCGGAGACGGCCTTCGCGTCCGGCGCCCATGGATCATGGAAAAAACGCACGGCACAAAAAAGAGCGTGGCGAAGGTGGCAAAAACCAGCCCGCCGATTACCGCGCGGCCAAGAGGCGCGTTTTGCTCGCCGCCTTCGCCGAGGCCTACGGCCATCGGCACCATTCCAATGATCATCGCGAGCGCGGTCATCAATACCGGCCGGATGCGCACGAAACCGGCTTCGCTGGCAGCATCTATGGCGCTTTTGCCTTCATCCATTTGCTCGCGTGCAAAGGAAACCATCAAAATGCTGTTCGCTGTGGCCACGCCCATGCACATGATCGCGCCGGTCAGTGACGGCACGTTCAGCGTCGTATGTGTCAGAAGCAGCGTCCAGCAAATGCCCGCGAGCGCCCCGGGCAGCGCGGTAATGATAATGAAGGGATCGAGCCAGGACTGGAAATTGACGACGATCAGAAGATAAGCAAGCACGATCGCACCGAGCAAGCCAAAGCCCAAGCCTGCAAACGAATTTTTCATGGTCTGGACCTGGCCGCGAATCGCGATGTGGCTGCCCTTCGGCAAATCTTTTTCGATGGCCTGAACGCGCTTCTCGACTTCGTCAGCCACGCCGCCAAGGTCGCGGCCATCCACGGCCGCGTAGATGTTGATCATTGGCTGCGTGGTGTAGTGCGAGACTTCCGCGGGCCGCGCCGTCGTCGACGTGGTGACCAGGTTTCCCAAAATCTGGGGCCGCGAACCAGGAGCGCTGCCGCCGATGGGAGTATTTTGCAGAGCCTGATAGTTTTCCACGCGATACTGCGGCTCCTGCACCGCGACGTTGTACTCCACGCCATTTTTCGGATCCAGCCAGAAAGCCGGAGCCGTCTGGAAGCTCGAGCTGAGCGAGACAAGAACGTTTTGCGCCACGTCGCGCGACTGCATGCCCACGGATTGCGCGCGGGCGCGGTCGATCTCCATGAACAGCGTGGGGTTGTCAAAGGCTTGCTGAACGTGAACATCCACGGCACCGGGAATGTGACGGAATTCGCTGGCGAGTTTTTCCCCGACTAGATAATTTCCGCGCTGGTTCATGCCCGTGACTTCCACGTCGATGGGCGCGGGAGTGCCGAAATTCAGGATTTGCGTCACGATGTCCGCCGGCTGAAAGAAGAACTGCACTCCAGGAAAGCGCTGCGGAAGTTTTTCGCGCAAGTCATTGATATACGCCCCGGTGGGCTTGCCGCGCACTTCCTTCAACTGAACAAGAATTTCAGCATCGGAACTCCCGATGGTGCCGGCGTTGCTGTAGGTGAGGTTGATGCCGCTGTAAGGCAAGCCGATATTGTCGAGGACCGTGGTCAGCTCGTCCTTCGGGATGGTTTCACGGATGACGCCGTTTACCTGGTCTGCCAGCCGCGCCGTTTCCTCAATGCGCAGACCGGTGCGAGCGCGCAAGTGCAGGCGAATCTGTCCCGCGTCCACCTTTGGAAAGAAATCGCGCCCAAGAACGCCAACGAGCAAGATGGAGAAGACGCAGAAAGCCAGGAAACAAGCGGAGAACAACTTTGGCGAATGCAGCGCCACGGCTAATGCTCTCCGATACCCTTCGCGGAATTTTTCAAAACTTCGCTCAAAGCCCTGCTGATAGCGGCGGAAGAAGCCCATCTTTTCGCCGGCGTGTTCCTCGGCGTGGTATTCGTCTTCCGAGCTCAGAAGATACATGGCCAGGGTCGGCACGATCGTGCGCGACCACATGTAGGAAGCTAGCATGGCAAAGCTGACGGCTTCAGCCAATGGAACGAACAGGAATTTCGCCACGCCGGAAAGGAAAAACATGGGGATGAAGACGATGCAAATACACAGCGTGGAAACAAAAGCGGGCACGGCAATCTGCTGCGCGCCGTCCAGGATGGCCTGAACTGTTTCCTTGCCCATGGCCAGATTGCGGTTAATGTTTTCGATTTCAACGGTGGCGTCATCAACGAGGATGCCGACGGCGAGCGCGAGGCCGCCGAGCGTCATGATATTGATCGTCTGGCCGAGGGCGCTGAGGCACAGGATGCTGACGAGAATCGACAATGGAATCGAGATCGCAATGATCAGCGTGCTTTTCCAATTTCCGAGGAAGAGCAGAATCATTACGGCAGTCAGGCAGGCCGCGATAATCGCTTCGCGGATGACCCCCTGGATGGAAGCGCGCACGTAGAGCGACTGGTCGAAAAACGTGGAGATGCGCATGCCTTCGGGAATCGAGCCTTTGTTGAAATCCAGCATCTGCTTAACGCGGTCGACGATGTCGATGGTCGATGCCGTGCCCGTCTTGTAGATGCTCATGAGCACGCCGCGCTGCCCGTTGGACAGGACAATGTTGGTCTGCGGAGAAAAGCCGTCGCGCACGTGAGCGACGTCCTTCATGTAAATCGTCGCGCCATTCACGGTCTTGACCGGCAGATCATTCAGTTCCTCGACGGATTGCGGGCTGCCGTTCATCTCTACGTTGTACTCAAGCGTGCCGAGCTTTGCAGTGCCCGTCGGGAGAATCAGATTTTGCGCATTGACGGCATTTACGATGTCCACCGCGGAAAGCCCTTTGGCCTGCAGGGCCGTAGGATTGATATCAACGCTCACAACGCGTTGTTTGCCGCCGTAAGGAAATGGCGTGGCGGCGCCCGGTACAGTCGCAAGTTGCGTGCGGATAAAATAATTGCCGAAATCGAAAAGCTGCTGCTCGCTGAGCGTGTCGCTGGTCAGGCCGATCTGGATGACCGGCACGGTCGATGCAGAATAAATGATGACCAGGGGCGGCGTGGTTCCAGGTGGCAGAAAGCGCAAAAAGGTTTGCGAGATGGCTGCGGTTTGCGCCAACGCCGTCTGAATGTTGGCGCCGGGTTGAAAGAAAACTTTGATGACGGCGATCCCGTTGAGCGATTGGGATTCGATGTGCTCGACGTCGCTCACCAGCGTCGTAACGCCGCGCTCGACGTTGGAGGTGATGCGCTGTTCCATTTCCTGAGGTTGCAGGCCGTTATAAGTCCAGACCAGGGAGATGACCGGGATGTTGATGTCAGGAAAAATGTCAACGGGCGTGCGCAGCAACACTACCGGCGTCAGCAGGATGATGGCGAGCGCCATCACCACAAATGTGTATGGCCTCCGCAGCGCTAATCGGACAATCCACATATAGTCTTAGCTCGTTCTCTTTCACAGGTGGCGGCATTGTTCGCGTACGCCGCTCACCCATCACCGATTCAACTTAGATTCCTGAGAGCCTTTGTTTGGGTACGTCCAAAACCGCCGGTAATCCGGCCGGACAACTACTACCTACGCACCCATTCACCCGGGACCTAGCTAAGCGCTGACATTCAATTCAGGACTCCATCCCTAGCCCGAATTAAGTCTCTCGCCTCGTATTATTTACATCCCTCGAAGGGCACTGTTTGCTCCCTGTTTCCACGCCTTTCGATGCGGGCATTCTTACACAAGGCACACGGACGGCTCCATCCAAATTGGACGACGATTCGCAGAGGTGGGCAGCGAGAGAAAGGAAGAAGAGGGCGCGAAGCAGCTGGCGCTATTTGTTGGCTATAGAGAGTACGCTGTCCCAGCCGAAGGGACACGCGGCAAAGGTATTTGCCTAGGCGGCCTCTGGTAGGCGCGCGATGAGCCTCACAAGTGGCGGGCTCTATTCGCGGAAGACGAAGTTTAGCCGGACGCCGGAGACTTCAACGAGATCGCCGTCGTTGAGGCGCACAGGGCCGGTAATGGGTTTGCCATTGATGCTGGGCACTTTGTCCCCAGAGCCGAGATAGTAGCCGTCGTCGCGCTGATTGATCTGCGCGGCCATCTGCGGTTTGAACCATCCCTGAAGGCGAACGGTGGCCATCGCTGACTTTCCGATGACCGTAAGCTTGTTGGCCAGAACATATTCTTTCTGGTCGGTCTTTCCGCTTAGAACCACGAGCGTCGGGACCTTCAGGCGCGTTCCGGCAAATTGCATGGATTCGCCCATGGCGGCAGCCTGCTGGAGCATCTGACGCCGTTCCTTGGTGTCCAACACCATGGTTTCGTCGATGCGCGGCGCGGCGGCCTTGCGGCCACTGTCCCAGGGCACAGGCGCGTCGCCGCTGGCATCCACTTTGATCTTGTGCTTGCCGATATGGATGTTGTCTCCGTCATGCAAAGTGGCGCGCTCGACGCGAAGATCGTTCACAAAAGTGCCGTTGAGGCTGTCGAGGTCTTCCACGACCATGCGGCCGGCCTCGAAATAAACTTTCGCGTGGTGGTTGGACACCGCGAGATTGTCCACCGGCAAGTCGTTATCCGGGGAGCGGCCAATGGTTACGGGCCGCGTGCCAACGGAAACTTCTTTCACGATTTTGTTTTCAAACATGAGGCTGAGCTTCGGCATCTCAATTTCCTCCGGTACCATTTGTTCCTGAATTCTTGCGCAGTGCTCCGCGCAACCACGAAAACCATCCCCTGGAATCCTTCTCAAGCCGCACGACTACGACCGTTATGTTGTCCGGACCGCCGCGTTCGTTGGCTAGTGTCACAAGGTTTTCCGCCGCTCGCGTGGGGTCGGTTTCCGCCTGTAGTGTTCCCGCGATTTCCGGCTCCGTGACCACGCGCGTCAATCCGTCAGAACAGAGGAGCAGAACGTCCCGGGGGAACAGGGTGTGCTCCTCGGCATCCACTTCGATTTCCGCCTGCGCTCCAAGCGCGCGCAACAGAACGCTTTGCATATCGCTTTCTTCCGCTTCCGCGACAGTCAAGATCCCGCGGCGCACCTGTTCGGCAACCAGGGAATGATCCCGCGTGAGCTGGAGCAGACCGCCGCCGCGGAGCAAATAAGCGCGGCTGTCGCCTACGTGAGCGACACTGAGTCTTGCGTCATCGATCCATACCGCCGTCAGAGTTGCGCCCATGCCGCGTTGCTCGTCGTTTGCTTCGGCCGACTTGAATATATTTCGATTGGCCAAATGAACGGCCGTCGAAAGACGTTTCGTGCGCGCGCTCCACTTGGGCTCTACGGCCCCGACAACCTTGGCCGCAGGATTGGCCTCGAAGTCCAGGCAATGCTTCACGACTGTTTCAACCGCCATCGCGCTGGCAATTTCTCCGTGAGCTTCGCCTCCCATGCCGTCGGAAAGCACAAATAGCTGCAGCGGCTCAACGATCTTGAAGCAATCTTCGTTGTTGGAACGCACGCGACCCACGTCGGTCACGCCGCCGCTTGCAATCCGCACGCGAACTCCCTGCCCCCGTGAAATTACACCCCTGCCCACGCCTATACCGGGCGACTCTGTTCCCACGCTACCAGAGCCCCAAGGCCCGCGAAAGCCTTTGAACCCTAGTGATTACTCGCTTTTTGGCGACACCCAGGCCCGGTGGGTCTCCAGCCGGATTGACCCTGTGTTGCTTTCACACCGTGAGGTTCTCCACTACAATCCCACGCATGTCTTTGCGCCGCTGGTTCTTACTTTTTTTCTCTTGGTTTGCCGCATATTTCTTTTCGCCCTGGCTGGCTGCTCAGCAGCCAGTGCCTGCTGCTTCGGGGGCACGGATACTGCTGCTGCCGCGGCGAATTGTTTCGGGCGAGCGCGCCACGCTCGCGGTGCTGGACGTGAATGGGCGGCTTACGCCCGGTGTTGCGGTGAATTTTTCTAACGGAGACCGTCTCACGACAGATGCAACGGGCCGGGCTCTCTTTGTCGCGCCGCTGAATCCCGGGGTTATTTTCGCTTCGATTGCGGGGCGCATGGGGCGAGTAGCAACAGCCATTCTCTCGCTAGGCGAGGCCGCGTTGGCCTCGATCGAAGTTTCCTCTGCGCCGCGAGTAGCTTCGCTGACAGACCGCTTCGAAATCTTTGGAAAGGGTTTCTGCGGCGACGCAGATTCCAATCAAGTAACCATTGCGGGGCAGCGTGCGATAGTTCTCGCTTCTTCGCCAGCTTCGCTGATCGTACTTCCTCTGCAGGATTTGCAACCCGGCGCGACAGAAGTGGAAATTTCGTGCGCGAAACGCCAGTCGCCGCCATTTTCCGTGACGTTTGTCGGGCTAGATCTCGAAGCCGACTCTTCCCCCCTGAAACCTGGCGAGCATCGGGCGCTTACCGTGCGCGTGCGCGGAACGACGGCCAAGATTACGCTCGAAGCACGGAACCTGGCGACGGAAATCGCGGAACTTACCGGGGGCAATCCACTGCGAACTTCCAGCAGTGGCGGAGCTGAAAATCTTGGCAAGTTTGAAATTGTTGGGCGGAAAAACGGGAGCTTCCTGATTTCCATCCGGCTCGTGTCGTCGTTAGGGCGTCCGCAGCCAGTGAATCTGCGGCAGTGAAACGGAACCAGCTTAAAGAAAGATTGGTGGCGTGCAAAGGAGTTTTCGCTCGGCCACGGCAAGTAGGCCATTTGAGCTGAAAGGCACGCTGCACCCCCCTACCCCCGGCATGAATTTGCATGAATCTCAAAGGAAAGGACTTACGAAAAAAGCATTTCGTAAGCCGTTGATTCTAAAGCACGCGACTCTTCGTTGTTTGGGGTAGCAAGAGCCGAAAAGGCGGACCTAAAAAGAAAAACGGGAGCAAGCTCCCGCACTCCAAACGAGGTTCTCTACAGCGTTAAGTATAGTTGACGGTAAAGGGGGAGTCAAGGAAAAGTTTGACGAAAACGTTATGCGTGCTCGAGGCCGGAAGGACTCGGGAAATGAGATTAACCGCCTTTCTTGGCACTGGCTTCGCGAGGGGGCACGAGGGCGGCCGGGGGATCATCGAAAGGGAGCTCAGGAACACCGGCACCGAGCATGGTCTGGAGAGTGTTTTGCGCTTTCTCAAACAGCTTGTCTGACTCGCTGTAGCTCTGCTGGGCGTTCTTCAAATGGGTACCCAGAGTTCCGAATTTGTCGGTAAATTTCTCCAGTTGCTTTTCCATGCCGGAGAGGCTTTCCAGCAGACGCCTGGCATTTTCCTCCATCTGCATGCCGCGAAGGCCCATAGCAATCACGCAGAGGTGCGCGTAAAGAGTATTCGGAGACACGGCGATGACTTTCTTTTCGCGGCAATAAGCGTCGAGGGGCTGGCCCTTGCTATCAGTTGTCATGAGGAGTTCGTAGTAGACGCTCTCCGAAGGAACAAACATCAATGCCACATCGAGAGTGCCTTCATCGGGCACGATATATTTCTTGGTGATGGCATCGGCATGGCCTTTCACCGCGGTGATGAAGGCCCGGCGCGCTTCTTCGCCTCCGGTGCTGATCCGGCGGTAAGCGTCGAGGGGGAACTTCGAATCGATAGCCATTAACTTCTTATCGCGGAGCTTAATCACGGTATCAGCCGCTTCTCCGCTCGAAAACTTGTATTGCGTCACATATTGCGCGGACGGAAGGGAATCTTCGAGCAAACGCTCGAGCGTCACTTCGCCCAATGAGCCGCGCGACTTGGCGCCGCCCAAAATGCCTTCGAGCGTCTGCGCCGTCTGAGACATCTGCTTCCCGGCTTGCTGGACTTCGCCGAGTTGGCGCTGAATCTGGCTGATCTGATCGCGCGTGTTCTTGAGCTCGTCGGCCATTTTGGTTTGCGCGTCGGAAGTCATCTGGCCGGTGATTTGGGCGGAGTTTCTGATGGCGTCCTGCAAGGCGGGTGTGACGCTATCCAGGCGCTGCGCGACGCTCTTGGCGATGGCTTCCAGTTTTCCGGTGCTCTGGGCTTGCGAAGTGGCAATGGTTTGCAAGTCGCGGCGCAATTCGTTCATCTGGGATTCGATTGCGCCGTCCTTCTGGCGGCTTTGCAAGCTCTGCAAGGCCAGCCACAGGACGAGAACGACCACAAGAATCACGCCGCCAATCAGGAATCCGTCCATTTACTCTCCGATACGAACACGGGAAACGGTCTTCTTACTTTAGCAGAGGTCGGAGGGCGGGAGTCGAAAGTTGGCTGAGACAGAATGAGCAATGATCGAAGGTCCAGGAAACGGCGAACGATGCTCGAAAAAAGAGGGCCCCACGAAAGGGACCCTCTTGAGATTGGGGGACTGGGCCGCGCGAAGCTCTCTGTTACCAGCTCAACTTGAGCGCGAACTGGAATTGGCGCGCGTCGTAGGCCGCTGTCGGCTGGCCCGCAGTGCAGGTCGAGCCGGCCAAGGGATCGCAAAGCTGGTCGACGGCGGCAATGTTGGTGCGGTTGAGGAGGTTAAAAGCGTCGGCGATGACGTCGACCTTGAAGCGCTCGCCGAGAGGAATGCGCCGGGAGAGGCGCATATCCATCTGGAAAAAGTTAGGCGACGTGAAAGCGTTCCGGCCGAGATTTCCGTTGCAGCCCGCGGGCGGGGCAACGAGAGGCACCTTAAACGTTGTGCCATCGGCGTTGAGACACACGCTGGGGGGACCGAAGGTCACGCCGGGAATAAAGGGAGAAGAGGTGGCTCCGCCAACAGAGGGGCGTCCCGTCGAGGTGCTGAAGTCGAGACGCGTGTTTTCACCGGTGATGACGTTGAACGGCCGGCCGGAGGAGAACTCGACGATAGGAGACAAGCTGAAATCCCCGAATAGATATTTGAAGAAGCCATCACCGTGCTTGGCGCTCCCTGATTGGAAGACGGCGCTGTTCACCCAGCGGTGGCGCTGATCGTTGACGGAATTGGAGCGCTCGAAACTGAGGAAGCGGCTGTCTTGAGGTTCGAGAGGCGATTGCAGGTCGGTTGCGTCGTCAATGGAATGGGACCATGTATAGCTGGAAAGCAGCTCAAAGCCCTTTGAGAAACGCTTCGAGAGGTTAAAGGTCAGAGCGTTGTACCAGGAGCTGGCATTGGAGAGCTGTGCGTCAACGCTGTTGAAAGGAACGGGAACGCCGAAGCCCTTGGGGTAGCCAGCCAGGCCCGCCAGAAAGGCTTGCGTTGCGTATCCGACGGCGAGAGGCTGCCCCGGCGCGACGAGACCCGCGAAGGATGGATTGGGACCGGAGGGGCGGAAGAAGTTGAAGAAGGCCGCCGTACCGACGAATCCCACGGCAGCTGCGGGGTTGCAGTTCGGCGCAGCGAAGCCCTGCCCCAAAGCGCTCGGAGCAATCAAGAAGATACTGCCGGAGCCCTGATTGACACAGGTATTTGGCGTGCCACTCGGCACGACGACGGCCAGCGGCTGGCTGGGGCTTAGGCCCGAAGCCACGGCGTTAAACATGTTCTGCGCCAGCATCCCGGGATCCGTGCTATTCACATCCTGCGCATGGTTCAAATGCACCCCACGGGACCGCTGGTATCCGAGGCTGAATTTCCAAGAGCCCGCGATTTCACGTTCGATCGTAAGATTCGCCTGGTTTGCGTAACCGTAGACAAAGTTTTTCGCCAGGGGAAGGGTGAATGGAAGAATGGGAAGCGGAAATCCCGCGGCCAGGTAATTTTGGTTGGCAAAGAGCGAACTGGGAGCAAGAGGATCGAAGCGCTGCTGACTGGGCAGGTAGAACATGCTCGGGAGCGCGTTCAGCGCGCCCTGGAAAATGGAACCGCCGTTGAGATTCGCCGGTGTATCGAAACCCGACCCGCATACCGGAGGGGCCGGCGGAGGCAGCAGGCCGCAAGCGGATGCTTTGTCGCCGATAGAAAGCAACTGCACCGAGCGGCCACCGTCGGCAGTCGTGGCGTCGAAAGCAGTGGCCAATAGCGGATGATCGTAGAACAGACCGTAACCGGCGCGGATAACGGTCTTGCCGTTGCCAGCGGGATCCCAGGCCAATCCAATCCGGGGAGCGACATTGTTGTAATCGCGCGGAATGCCTTCCACAACACCGAGCGCCTGCTCCGCGGCGGCATTTAGGGCGGTTCCAGGAGCGGACAGCGGACTGATTTCTACGTCGTACCGCACACCGTAATTCAGGGTCAGGTACCGGTTCATTCGCCAGTTATCCTGGAAGAAGAAGCCCATGGGGATATTGTCGAAAGGACTGTTGGAATTCCCAATTCCCTGGATGTAAGACTGCGGGATTCCAAGACCGTACGCCTGCAGGCCCGTCGCGCCGGGAACACCGGCGCCAATGGAAATCCCGCCAAAGTTCACGTCGCCGCCAAAATCCAACTGGAAGATTTGCTGTTTTTTCGAACGAAGCTGAATAACGTTTATATCACCGCCCATTTTGAAAGTGTGTTTGCCGCGAACGAGGCTGACGTTATCCGTGAATTCAAAGCGCCGCTCGATGCGGTCGACCGGAGAATAGGGTTCCCGGCCGAGATAGCCGATCCCAGGAATATTAACAGCGATCAGGTCGCCGCCTGGAAGTTGTGAAAAACCAAAGTGGACTCCGCGACGGGCGACCTGCGTACGGAACTCATTAAAGGTGGTATCGCTCACGATGGTGTCATGCTGAAACGTGAAGTTGAGGTCGCGGGTTTGGCTCAAGCCTGCGCGCGAGCCGGAATTCTGACCGAAGACCTGATTCTGCGACGTAGATGGAAGTCCGGTTACCAGCGATGGAGAAACGCCGACGCGGAGGAAGGAGTTGTTGCGATTGTTCCAGTGATGGTCCAGGCGGGAAGACCAAAGGCTGGTCTTCTCCATGGCAGGGAAATTTCCTCGAATGGAATTCAATGCCACATAATGGAAATGACCATCGGATGAAACAGGCAGCGGGACCAGGCCTGTTCCGATACCCAAGGGGACGCCGGACCCGACCGGGAGACACACCACGCTGTTGACCTGTTTTCCTAGAGGGCAGGGCACTGGGATGGGGAAGAACTTTGAGCCCAGCGCCGCGGGAATTCCAAACAGAGCGGAAGAAATGGGGACTGTAGTCCCGTCGACGTTTTTATTCATGTCGGCGTTCACGGCGACGTTTGAGGAAGCGGCTGTGAGGGCCGCAGCTTGTTCGAGCGACGCAGAGCAACCGGCGGCGGCGAAGGCGCCCTGGTAAAAGGCAAGTTGGTCGGGGGTCATGCTGAGAGGAAAGGGAATGCAGGGCGAGACGACACCCGTCTTCAACCCGAAATTTCCCAGGCCGATACTGGTGAAACCGGATTCTTCACGTTGCGTGTACTCATAGGAGAAAAAAACAAACGTCTTGTCTTTCTTAAGCGGACCGCCAAAGGTGAGTCCGCTCTGCGTGCGTGTGTATGCCTGTTTGACGGGATCGAGCGCACCCGTCACCGGGTTGACCTGCCCGGAAAAAGGATTGCGCGCCTGAAACTCTTTGTTCCGTAAATAGCCGAAGGCGTCGCCGTGGAATTCATTCCCTCCGCTCTTGCTGACGATGTTGATAACACCACCGCTGGCGCGCCCATACTCGGCGTTGTAGTTGCTGAGAATGAGCTGAAACTCCTGTATGCCCTCTTGAGAGAGGGTCGAGCGAATGGCGTTGATGGAGTTGTCGACGGCATCCGCACCGTCAACACTGACCGCAGTCCCTCGGGCTCGCGCGCCGCCAATGCTCAATCCGCTGTTCGGAGCCGGACCGATGGTCGGGGCCATGTCGCGTGTGGTCTGCGAATTAGTGAGCGTGAAATTGATATAACTGCGCCCATTAATGGGGAGGTTGTCGATACGGCGTTGCGCGACGGTCTGCGAGACATCGGTCTTACTGGTTTCGATGGGAGCAGCCTCGGTCGTCACCAATACACTCTGCTGCATGCCTTTCAAGTCCAAACGCGGATCAAAGGTTGCGGCCTCGCCGACGGTCAGCACCATGGAAGGATTCTCGTAGACGGCAAGATTCGCGCCGCCATCGACGGTCATTTTGTATTGGCCGGGCTGAAGTCCCACGAGATTGTAGCGTCCGCCATCGTCCGTGACGGCAGTGCGCTGCGCACCGGTGCTTGCATTGGTCACGGTGACCTTTGCGTCCCCGACCGGTAAACCTTGAGGGTCGGATACCGTTCCCGACAGAGTTGCGGTATTCACCTGTGCCGAGGCCGTGGCGCAACCCACCACAAGCAAAAGCAGGAGCGCTCCCGCTAACACGGATTTCAAAGAGGCTGATACACACCCACCCTGGCTGCGTCGCATGACTCCTCCTAGTTGTGCACCCGAAGAACTTCCGCTACCCCTAGCGGTGGCGGGACAGCCCGCCATTTCTCAAATGAAACAATTGAATACACGGCTTTTACTGCAATACAACGTCGCTTTCAACTGAAAACTTCCAAAGCCGTCGCCCAGAATGAACTATCAGGGAGCCGACAACGCCTTTGACTCCGCTAGGACCAATTTGATTTCGTCGAGAACACCCAGCACTGGCGCAGAATCCACGAAGGCGGAAGGACTAGCAAGAGACAAGGTACGAAACTGCGGAGGAAGCAAGGAATGTCGCTTCTTGTCGCCATCTCAGAAGCCTCCTGTGACCAATTCAGGGCACAGGAGCAGCTGCGAGAAACTCGAGTTAGTCAGGATTTAGAGGAGAACAGATTTAGAGCTGGAGATGGCGTTGGACAAGCTTGCGGAGTTTTTCGCGGTCTTCGTCGCGCATGTGCACGAATTCGATGCCGCTGCCATCCGGACCGATGTTGCGAACAACGGCCGTGAAGTTGATCTTGCGGAGACCGGCTCGGACTTCGAGCTTGATCGAGTCGCCAATGCTTAGCTTCCCCGGAGATTCCAAATAAGCGCCGCCCAGACTGATAGTCCTTACCCGGGACAAGCCCGCCGGCGCGCCCTCGATCTGTGCACGAAGCGGCGATTCGAGCGGAACTCGCGTGTAGCGGCGGGGGATTACATAGCCGGAGCTGGATTGCGCAGGCGCCCCGAAGGCAGCAGCCGCTTGCTTGAACGAAGGACGGTTCTCGATCAGGGCGAGCGCATCTTCCGCTGCGGCGCGCAACCCGGCAGGCTCCGCATAGGTGAGGCCCTCACGATTCTCCGCCAGCTTGCGAAGAAGCTCGGCGGCTTCCGGAGCACGCATACGGCCGAGCGCTTCAATGGCCTTAATGCGCACGAACTGGTCGCGCAAAACCTCGTGTTCACCGGCAGCAATCTCCATCAGTTGCGGCACGGCGGTGGTTTCCTGCGCCAGGCCGAGCTGGTCGATCATCATGGGAACGACCATGGGATGCGCGTCGGCAAGGATAGCGGAGAAGACGAATGCCGTGCTCATCGCCGATGAAGAATTGCTGGGGCGCGAAAGTTCGCTGACGGCCAGGTCCTGCAGGTTCCATTCCCAGCTTGCCATAGCGCGCGCAAGGCCCCGCAGCAGCCGCTCCGGGTCTGCTGCGGCTAAGAGTTTTATTCCCGCGGTCACGCGCTGGCGGCGCGCTTCGTACAGCCGCGTTTCAAGCAAGTTCAGAACTGGCACACCGATCGTGCGCAGGAGCCGCGCCATCGCAGGCACCATTTCGGCGCCGCGCGGTTCAGTCAGCAACAAAGTCATGCGATCGAGCAGCCGCTCGGGATCGCGCTGCAACAGCCGAGGCAGAACCGGATCCAGAGGACGGTTGGCAAGAGCAGCATCCACGAGCAAGAGCCAGCGATCCTGCGCCACCAGGCGGTGCGCCAGCGCCGACATATGATCGTGCTCTTTATCGTGAGGAGCGCGCTCAAGCTCGGTCAGGATGGTTTCGAAACCGGAATAGTCGCCGCGACTCACGGCAATGCGCCCGAGCGATTCCACGAAGGCTGCGAGCAGGGCAGCGGTTTCCGGAGATTTCTCCGAGTCCAGGGCCTTCATGGCGCCGCGGCTCAGGTCTTCCGGCAACTGATTTGGCCAAAGCGACTCGATAATCGGAGACAGTTCATTGAGCCCGGCGGCAACGAAGCGCCTTGCGGAAGCTTCCGCATGCTCGATGCGGCGCGCGTAATTGAGGACGATGTTGCGCGCCTCGCGGCGAGGAGCGTCGGCGCCCGCTTCGGCGAGTTGGCCGAGGGTATGGCGCAGCGCCGCAACCGGAACGCACCACACGTCGGGTCCGCGCAAGACGGCGGATTTTTCACGCGGCGGAAGCTCCAGCCAGAATTTATCGATAAGCTGTTCGCGGTGCGTGTCCGTTGCCCAGGTGACCGCCAGCGACGAGAGATGCTGCGAAGAGTGAGGGCCGGAATACCCGCCGGCCTCGACAATGACGTCGCTCAAGCGGCAAATCGTAGGACGGACAGATGAAGCCGTAAGCGATCCGCTGGAAAATTCCGCGCCGAGAAATTCGAAAATGATGTTTTCAGAGAGCCGCAGCAAATAAGGTTGCGGCCGTTCGCCTTCGCGCGGGCCGTACTGCGAGACGGAACTGAGCAGCATGCACACGCTGTCGCGGCTAGCCTCTTCCATCGCCCCATGGATCGCTCGCGCCGCTTCTTCCGGAGAAAGCCCGCGAGCGCTCTCGAGTGGTGGTGTCAGCCGCGACAGAAGCCGCAGGCAGGCCACCAGATCGTCAAAATCCGGCGGCTGGATCGGTGAATCGGCTTTTTCTCGCGGCGAATGTCCGCCGTACGCCACGAGCGCGCCGATTAAACTTGCCAGCACCGTGTCCACGCGGCGCTCTGTTTGCGTATTGATAGAAATGCCTTCCACGCGGTTCTCCAGGAGTCGCGCCGGCCACCAGGAATTGCCCGCACCGTTTGCTGGGTCTTCCGATTTTAGCAAGGATGCCTTCACCAGTCGCGCGAGCGTGTCCAGTTCGCCTACATGGAATTTCTTCAAGAAGGCCAGCGCGTGGATTCCAGCGCGCTGCAGGTCGACGGCCAGCGCCTGCATCTCTCCGCGCGAATCCGGCAGGTGGGCGTCGCCGATTCTTGGCGCCACCAAGCCGCCGCGTTCCACTCGAATCTCCAGTCCGCCCAGAAGTTCCGTCACGCTGCGGATGGAATCGTAAGCGCTGTCCAGGCTATCGAGCCGGAGTGGATGATCCTTTTCGTAAAGACGCTCCGACCGCATCAGCAAATGCAGATTGCGAAGTGCATGCTGAACTTCGCTGGCCTTTTGGTCCATTATGCTTGCTGGAACGCGGGCGACGGCGTAGGCAAGTTGGCGCAGCGACGTGCGCGGCGTGGCATCCGGGCTCGCCTGCGACGCTGCCTCGCGCTTCGCTTCGTTGATCGGTATTGTGGCCCTGCGGACCAAAGGATTCTCCACTTGCCTTTCCGTTCGTTTACACCGCTTTGAGCGGCGAGGAAG